>NZ_JBFUBG010000018.1:0-89521 GCF_056405875.1 Rhizobium sp. P1_E6
AATCATGATTGTCCTTTGGCACAAGGCCGGCCTCTACGATCCCACCCGCTCCTCTCTCTCCACCTGGCTTTTCCGCATCGCCCGCAACCGGCGCATCGATCTTCAGCGCCGCGCCCAGGTGCGCGTTTTTGACGGGGAGGACCCGACGCTCCAGCCGCCCGAAGAAATGCGCGCTGACGAAATCGTCGCCAATGACGACCGCGACGCGCAGGTACGCGACGCTGTCGGCCAGTTGCCGGAGGAGCAGAGGGCGCTGCTGCAGGCCGCCTTCTTCCTTGGCCAGTCGCATACCGAAATAGCCGAGGCGACCGGCCTGCCGCTCGGCACCGTCAAGTCGCGCATCAGGCTCGCCTTTGGCAAGCTCCGAAACCTGCTGGAGCGGGAGGAGGCCTAAATCGTCTTCATACCGTCTTCGGACTGGTCGGCAAGCACGCGGTCGGCAGCCTCGTAGTGGCTTGACCGGATGTTCCCCCTGACCATGGCAAAGGCTGCCGACAGGACGGCAATGTCGTCCGAAAAGCCGATGACGGCGAAGACATCGGGGATGATGTCGACAGGCATGACGAAGTAGGCAAGTGCCGCCAGGAGCACGCCACGCACCCTGGCAGGTGTCTGCGGATCGAGGGCGCAATAGAAGCCGGCAACCACATCGCGTGAAAACGGTATCTGGCGCACGGCACGACGAAATGTCGGCCAGAATTTCTGCCGCACCGTCTTTTCGCGCCGGTTCTGAGTATCCGCGTCGCCCGGCAACAGGATCTCCCCGTATTTGACCTCGTCCATCCCTGTATCCCTTTTAGTCGCTCCGAACATATGGTGATGGCCGGAACCGATTCAATCGGCCCGCCGCGCCGCCGCCTTCTCCATGGCCTTTGCGAGCTTGAAGTCCAGCTCGGTCAGCCCGCCGGCATCATGGGTGTTGAGCTTCACCTCGACACGGGAATAGACGTTGAACCATTCCGGATGATGGTTGAGCTTCTCGGCCGCGAGCGCCGACTCTGCCATGAAGCCGAAGGCCTCCACGAAACTGGCGAATTTGAAGGTCTTCGAAATCGAACCTGCCGCATCATCGAGCGTCCAGCCCTCCAGATCGCCGAGCAACTCAGTGATGGCCGCCCTTTCCAGCTTTTCCCGTTTCATGTCATGCTCCTTTCATCCTTCCGTAAGGCTCCCAGATGAAACGTATCAGCATCCTCTTTGTTTGCATGGG
Source organism: Rhizobium sp. P1_E6 (assembly GCF_056405875.1). Lineage (NCBI taxonomy): Bacteria > Pseudomonadati > Pseudomonadota > Alphaproteobacteria > Hyphomicrobiales > Rhizobiaceae > Rhizobium > Rhizobium sp. P1_E6. The sequence continues at coordinate 1,211 of NZ_JBFUBG010000018.1, forward strand.
CAATATCTGCCGCTCACCGCTCGCAGAGGGAATTTTCAGCCGCGTCGTGGCTAGAGCAGGCCTTGATGATGCGGTCCACGTCGATTCCGCCGGTGTCGGCGGCTGGCATCAAGGCGAATTGCGGAACCGCCGCTCGATTGCAACCGCAAGCGCCCACGGCATCGACATTGCCGGGCAACGCGCCCGACGCATATTGGCCGGCGATTTCGAAGATTTTGATCTGATCCTTGCCATGGACCACTCGAATGTTGCGGAACTGCGCCGCCGTTCGCCACATGCGGATAACATTCACCTTTTCGGCGATTTCGCGCTTGGCACCGGCGAAAATATTCCGGACCCCTACTATGGCGGCCCGGAAGACTTCGAGTTCGTCTATGCGAGGCTCTTGAACGGCTGCAATACGCTGGTCGAAAGGCTCGGCACCATCAGCGGCTCGTGGAGCGGGAAGACTTCCTCGGTCAGGTAAGGCCCGCCGCCGACCGATTCGCGCGACGACAGAAGCACGAAGCGCGGCACGGTGAAGGTTGAGGTCTGGAAGTTGCCGCGGCCGGCGAGATACTGCACGACATCGTCGACGCGCGAATATTTCAGCCGGGCGAGCGTGACATGCGGCGTGAACTTGCGCGGGTCCGGCGGCAGGCCGATGCGCTGGCAGATCCGCTCGATCTCGCCCTGCAGGGCGTACATTTCCGGCGAAGGAGAAACCCCGGCCCAGATCGAATGCGGTTTCTTGGAGCCGAAAGAGCCGATGCCATCAAGCCGGAGCTGGAATTCCGGCCGGTCGATCCGGTCGAGGCGCTCGACGATTTCGTCTGCGGTCCGGCCATCGACATCGCCGATGAAGCGAAGTGTGATGTGGTAATTCTCCACATCGATCCATCGTGCTCCGGGAAGACCACCGCGCAACAATGATAGGCTCATCGCCGCATTGCGCGGAATTTCGAGGGCGGTAAAAAGTCTCGGCATAACGAGCACTCCCCGAATCTTTTGCAGGTGCTCACACGGAATCACGCATTACAAACCTGTGCAAGCCCCTATTTCTTCACAGAAGAAATCGTCTCGACGAATTTTGTGACAGCCGGTTCCATCTTCTCCACCATCACATTGACACCCTTGGCATTGGGATGCATGCCGTCGTCGAGCTTCAGACCAGCATCCAGGACCACGCCGTCGAGGAAAAATGGATAGAGTTCAACGCCATGTTTTTCCGCGAGTTTCTGGTAAATCGGGTTGAAGCGTTCGGCATAATCCGCGCCCATGTTCGGCGGCGCTATCATGCCGGCGAGCAGGACGGCGATGCCGCGCTGCTTTAACCGGCTTATCATCTCGTCGAGATTTTTTTCGCTCTGTTCCGGGGGGATGCCGCGAAGCGCATCATTGGCACCAAGCTCGAGGATAACGCCGTCGGTGCCGTCAGGGACAGACCAGTCGATTCGCGCGAGCCCGCCCGTCGTCGTATCGCCGGAGACGCCGGCATTGGTGATCGCAACATCGATCCCCTTGGCTTTCAGGGACGCCTGCAGCTTCTCGGGAAAGCCATCGCCCGGCGGCAATTGGTAGCCCGCCATCAGGCTGTCGCCGAAACCGACCAGATTGATGGTGCGGGCTTCGGCAGCCGTCGAGAAAATCAGTGCGGAAACAATGACGGCGAAGTGAAGGGCGGCAACTTTAAATCTCATAATGCTTTCCCTAGATTGGCTAGGTGCCGTTATGCGGCCATTCGGTTAGGGAATTATATAGGGCGATTTCTGTTGGCCAAAACCATCATCGATCTGAAACAAGCCGATTTGACGCTCGGTAGCGCTGCGGCCTCCGTCCATGTGTTGAAGGGCATTGATCTGGAGATCAGCGCCGGCGAATCCGTCGGCATCGTCGGTCCTTCCGGCTCCGGCAAGTCCACGCTCCTGATGGTGCTTGCAGGCCTGGAAAAGCTCGACAGCGGCGAGATCAACATCAACGACACGCCCCTGCATGCACTGAGCGAGGATCAGGTCGCCGATTTCCGCGGTCGCAACATCGGCATCGTCTTCCAGTCCTTTCATCTGATCGCCAACATGACGGCACTGGAAAACGTCGCGGTGCCGCTCGAGCTCGCCAATATTCCCAACCCTTTTGAGATCGCCCAACGCGAGCTGAACTCAGTCGGGCTCGGCGAGCGCCTGAGCCATTATCCCGGTCAGCTCTCAGGCGGCGAACAGCAGCGTGTTGCAATCGCCCGCGCGCTGGCTCCCTCGCCTGCACTGCTGATCGCCGACGAGCCGACCGGCAATCTTGACACCGATACCGGCCGGCAGATCGCCGATCTCCTGTTCTCCAAGCAGGCCGAACGCGGCATGACCTTGCTGCTCGTCACGCACGATGTCGGCCTCGCCAACCGTTGCTCGCGCCAGATCCGCGTCCGCTCCGGTCGCATTGAAGGCGACAGCGCCGCCCGTCGCTCCGAGGCGGCGATCGCATGAGGATTGTCACACCGCGCATCTCGCTCGCCTTCCGCCTGGCCCTTCGCGAGCTGCGCGGCGGCCTGAAAGGCTTCTACATCTTCCTCGCCTGTATCGCGCTTGGCACCGCGGCAATCGCCGCGGTCAATTCGGTATCTCAGTCGATCACCGATACGATCGCTTCGCAGGGGCAGGAGCTTCTCGCCGGTGATGTTCGCTTCGAACTCAACAACCGCGAAGCCACGCCAGAGGAGATGAATTTTCTGCGCGGCCTCGGGGAGGTTTCCGTCTCCACCGGCCTGCGCTCCATGGCCCGCAAGCCCGACGGATCCGATCAAGCGCTGGTCGAGGTCAAGGCTGTCGACGGGGCCTATCCGCTTTATGGCACCTTCGAAGCAGAGCCGAATTATCCGCTTGCTTCCATGCTATCAGGAGAGGGCGGCACCTACGGCGCCGTTGTCGCCCCGTTGCTGCTGGAGCGGCTGGGATTGCAGATCGGCGACGAATTGCTGCTCGGCAACGTCAAGCTCAGCATCACCGGCACCGTCAAGACGGAACCGGATGCACTCTCTGAAGGCTTCGGTTTCGCCCCCCGTATGCTGGTCAGCCGGAACGCGCTTCAGGCCTCCGGCCTGATCCAGACCGGCAGCCTTGTGGAGCATGCCTACAAGATCAAGCTGGAAGACCGCGGTACGATGGCCGGCATCCAGGCCCGCGCGACCAGAGAATTCCCGTCGGCCGGCTGGTCGATCCGCACCAGCGATCGCGCGGCACCGTCCCTGACGGAAAACATCACCCGCTTCACGCAGTTCCTGACGCTGGTCGGTCTGACCGCACTCATCGTCGGCGGCGTCGGCGTCGCCAATGCGGTACGCGCCTTCCTTGACGCCAAGCGCACGACGATCGCGACCTTCAAGTGCCTCGGCGCGCCAGCGGCGGTCGTCGTCTGGATATACCTGTTCCAGATCGCTCTCATCGCGGCGGGCGGCATCCTGATCGGCCTGGTGCTCGGCGCGCTGTCACCGATGCTGGCGGCACAGTTTCTTGCCCAGTTCCTGCCGGTTTCCACAGATCCGACGCTTTATCCCGGCGCGCTGCTGCTTGCAGCCCTCTTCGGCATGCTGACGACGCTCGCCTTCGCCATCCTGCCGCTTGGCCATGCGCGCGAAGTTCCTGCCACCGCCCTCTTCCGCGAGCAGGGTTTTGAAGCCCGCCGCCTGCCCTCCTGGCCCTATGTGCTGCTTGCCGCGCTCTTCATGGCCTCATTGGCCGGCCTTGCCATCTTTACCGCCTATGACCGCTTCATCGCCGTGGTCTTCGTCGGTGCCATCATCTTCGCCTTCGTCATTTTGCGCCTTGTCGCCGCGCTGATTGCCTGGCTGGCGCGCAGGAGCCCGCGCGTCAGCTCGCCGGCGCTCAGGCTGGCGATCGGCAATATCCACCGCCCCGGCGCTTTGACACCGTCAGTCGTACTCTCGCTCGGCCTCGGCCTTGCATTGCTCGTGACCCTCACGCTGATCGATGGAAACCTGCGCCAGCAATTGACCGGCCGCATGAACGAGGGCGCCCCGAACTTCTTCTTCGTCGATATCCAGAGTGCCGAGGTCGATGCCTTCCGCAACCTGATCCACACCCAGTCGCCGAACGGCAAACTGGTGGAAGTGCCGATGCTGCGCGGCCGCATCATCGCCTTTAATGGCCAGGATGTGACCAAGATGAACGTGCCGGCGGCGGGCCGCTGGGTGCTGAATGGCGACCGTGGCATTACCTACGAGGAAAGCCTGCCGGAGAATTCCGCCCTGACTGAAGGCCAGTGGTGGGGCAAGGATTATAGCGGCGAGCCGCTTGTCTCTTTCTCGGCGGAGGAAGCGCGTGAGCTCGGCCTGAAGATCGGCGATACCGTCACCGTCAACGTGCTCGGCCGCAACATCACCGCCAAGATTGCCAATCTGCGGCGGGTCGAGTGGGAATCGCTGTCGATCAATTTCGTCATGGTGTTCTCGCCGAACACCTTCCGTGGCGCTCCGCATGCATGGTTGGCGACACTGACGGATCCCGCATCCACGGAGACGGAAGACGCCGCAATCCTGAAATCCGTGACCAACACCTATCCGACGATCACGAGTGTCCGCGTCAAGGACGCGATCGATATCGTCAACCAGTTGGTCGGCGAGCTTGCGACCGCGATCCGCGCAGCCGCCTCCGTTGCCCTCATCGCCTCCATCCTCGTGCTGGCAGGAGCGCTGGCCGCCGGCAACCGGGCGCGCACCCATGATGCCGTTGTACTGAAAACCCTCGGCGCGACCCGGACCATGCTGATCCGCGCTTTCAGCTACGAATACCTGATCCTTGGTGTTGCCACCGCCATCTTCGCGCTCCTTGCCGGCGGCGTGGCCGCCTGGTTCATCGTCAGCCGCATCATGCGCCTGCCCTCCACTTTCATGCCTGACGTCGCAGGTGTGACCCTGGTCACCGCCCTCGTGCTGACCGTCGGCATCGGCCTGATCGGCACCTGGCGCATCCTCGGCCAGAAAGCGGCACCCGTTTTGCGCGAGCTGTGACGGGTGAGACGCTCATATCCCTTCACCTTACGGCGATTTAACCGAACGGCTGATTGCAAAGGCCTTGTTTGAAAAGGGCAAAAGCCTCATATTGTCAGCAGGCATGCTGGAGCTCCGCAGCGGCGCCCGGGTCGTGAACCCGACACCGTATTTCCATCGGAGCTTGTAAGAGGAAACTATGGCTGATCTCCGTAACTATCAAAGCCGCGCACAAACCGGCGAAGTGATTGATCAAGGCCTCCGCGCTTATATGCTCAAGGTCTACAACCTGATGGCGCTGGGTCTGGCGATCACTGGTTTGGCCGCCTATTTCGCATTCACCTTCGCTGTGCAGGACGGCCAGCTCACGCAGTTCGGCAACCTGCTGTTCCAGTCGCCCCTGCGCTGGGTCATCATTCTTGCGCCTCTTGCGGCAGTCTTCTTCCTGAGCTTCCGCATTAACCGCATGAGCGTCGCTGCCGCGCAGACGACCTTCTGGGTCTATGCAGCGCTGGTCGGTCTCTCGCTGTCGTCGATCTTCCTGATCTACACGCAGTCGAGCATCACGCAGACCTTTTTCGTGACTGCCGCTTCCTTTGGCGCGCTGTCGCTCTTCGGCTACACGACCAAGCGTGACCTGTCGGCAATGGGCTCGTTCCTGATCATGGGCCTCTTCGGCCTGATCATCGCTTCGCTGGTCAACATCTTCCTGGCTTCGTCTGCCCTGCAGTTCGCAATCTCCGCGATCGGCGTGCTGATTTTCGCAGGCCTCACCGCCTACGATACGCAACGCATCAAGGAAATGTACTTTGAAGCAGACGGTTCTGATGTCGCCGGCCGCAAGGCCATCATGGGTGCGCTGACGCTCTACCTCGACTTCATCAACCTCTTCATGTTCCTGCTGCAGTTCATGGGTAACCGGAAATAAGCAGGGTCGGAATGAAAACGAAAAGGCGGCCTCGGCCGCCTTTTTTGTTGCGAGCAGTTCGCTGGAGTGCTTCAACGGGGCCAGTCCTCCAACAGTGCCGATCGATCCGAAATGCCCCCTATCCTGCGCGACGCCATTCCCTCCGATCTTCCCGCCATTACCGAGATCTACCGCGAATCGGTGCTGAACAGCACCTCGAGCTACGAGATCACGCCGCCGACCGAAGCGGAAATGACGGCTCGCTTCTCCATCATCCGCGAGCAGGGCTACCCCTACATCGCTGCAACGGGCGAGGACGGAACCCTGCTTGGCTACGCCTATGCCTCCGCTTTCCGCACCCGCCCGGCCTATCGCTGGCTGGTCGAGGATTCGATCTATCTAGGCACGGAGGCGCGCGGAAAGGGTATCGGCAAACTGCTCCTTAGAGAGCTGATTTCCCGCTGCACGGCATCGGGTTTTCGGCAGATGACCGCGGTCATTGGCGGCGCGAGCCCTGCGTCGATCGCGCTTCACCGTTCGCTCGGTTTCGAAGAGCTCGGGCTGATGAAAGGCGCCGGCTACAAGCACGGCCGCTGGCTGGATACGATGCTGATGCAGCGAATACTCGGCGAAGGAACGGAAACGCATCCCGACCCCGCTGCCTATCCGGGCAACCTATTCAAGGGGTGATATCGCCTATTTGTCGACGAGCTTCAGCGACTTGTCGAAGACCTTCAGCACCAGTCCGAGCTCGTGGCCGCGCTTCAGGATCATTCCGTTGATGTTGACGACCGAATAGGCGCCCTGCTTGGCCGCGAGTTTCGGGTTTTTCTCGATGCGAAAAAGCGGCATTTCGCCCGAACGCTTGAAGACGGAGAAAACTGCCTTCTCCCTGGTGTGGTCGATGGCATAGTCTTTCCACTCGCCCTCACCCACCATGCGACCATAGATCCATAGAATCTGGTCGAGCTCCCGCCGGTGAAATGTCACCGGCATTGGGTCCTTGTTTTGTCTGTATTCCTTGAGATCAACGACGGTTGAAGAGCTATTGTCGACGGAGCGGCTTTCGCCGTGTCGCAAATCCGGCGTATCTGTCATCAGACTCCCAAGACCTCCACGTGTGACAGGAGAGTGACAGTTTGCCCGAGCCGCGGCAAATTGCAAGGGCACGGACTATCACACTGGGGACGAAACCTGCTTTCTCCGCAGCGCCGCATTTCAGTCAAAACAGCGCCTCATTTCCAAGAGAACTATAGGTTCCAGTTTGGCGCCAGCGCGCCAAAGGGCCCGGCGGAGCGTATCGACCTTAACCCCAGCCCCGAATACGCTTGGCCGGGCCGCCTGACATTCATCCGCAAGCGGATGAAATTCCTAGATATTTTTTCCCGCCATGACGACGGCCGCACCGAGGATTGCGCCCGGATCGCCGTTAGCTGTCACGGATTGCAAGAGAATCGCCGAGCCTTCCAGATCCGGTTTTTCCATGACGCTCGCCGGCAGGGTGAGCGTCATGGCCTTGCCGTCCCACATGCCGACAGTCTCCACATCGGTCACGCTGTGAAGGTAGGAAATCTTCTGGCCGCTGTTTTCGCCCTTCTCGACGTCGATCGTTTTTTCCTTGTCGAAATAAACGATCACAACATTGGCCTTGCCCTGGCCGGCACCGAGTTTGATCTCCAGCTCGTCGCCGCGCATGCGAGCATTAACAGGCACGGTCAGACCTTTGCCCTCATCCGCATAGCCGTTGACCTTGCCGTTGATGCCGGCAAGGTCCGCACCTGCGAGATGGTCACGGCCATTGACGATCGCCTGCGGCGTATAGATGTTGCTGCGGCCCATCATGCGGGCATAGCCGTACTGCCGCTCCGTATTTTCCTTTGAGCTCAGCGTGTCGGCCCAGCCGAGATAATTCCAGTAATCGACGTGATAGGCGAGTGCGATGACATTGCCCTGGCTGACGAGCTTGCGGAACGCAGCGTCTGCCGGCGGACAGGAGGCGCAGCCCTGCGCCGTGAATAGCTCAACGACGCCTTTCGGCGCGCCGTCTTCAGCCAGGAGCGGACCTGCAAACGCAAGCCCGGCGATCAGCGGGATCATAAAACGCGGGGACATTCACCAGCACCTCTTTTTCAGCGCCGACAGCGGTCTTCAACCGCCGGCTCTGAGATATGAACGTACGAATAATCCTTCCGGGTCCAAACGGAAAGTCACGAACGGGTGAGACGGAGGCCCAGGCGGATTGCGGCCGAAACACATCACCGTGAGCAGTGAAACAGCTCCGTTTTCCGCAAAGAAAAACCGCCGGAAATCGCTTTCCGGCGGTGATTATCAGGCAAGTATCTTAACAATCAGGCTGCGAGATCGCGCAGAACCGTCTGCAGGATGCCGCCATTGTTGAGGTAGACGACCTCGTCCAGCGTGTCGACGCGCGACAGCAGCGGAACGTCCTTCACCGTGCCATCGGCATAAGTGATCTTGGCGATCTTCTTTTCGCGCGGCTTGATGTTCTCGAGGCCTTCGATGGTGACGATTTCGTCACCCTTCAGGTCGAGGCTCTGCCACGTCGTGCCTTCTTCGAAGACGAAGGGGATAATGCCCATGCCGACCAGGTTCGAGCGGTGGATGCGCTCGAAGCTCTGAGCGATGACGGCCTTGACGCCAAGCAGGTTCGTGCCCTTTGCAGCCCAGTCGCGCGAAGAGCCGTTGCCGTATTCAACACCGGCGAAGATGACCAGCGGGACGCCTTCGGCCTTATACTGCATGGCCGCATCGTAGATCGACGTCTCTTCCTTGGACGGATAGTGAATGGTGTAGCCACCTTCCTTGCCGTTCGCGCCCAGCATGAAGTTACGGATGCGGATGTTGGCGAAGGTGCCACGCATCATCACCTCATGGTTGCCACGACGCGTACCGTACTGGTTGAAGTCGGCAACGGCGACGTCATGGCCGAGCAGGTAGGCGCCTGCCGGCGAAGCAGCCTTGATCGAACCGGCCGGGGAAATGTGGTCGGTGGTGATCTTGTCGCCGAAGAGGCCGAGAACGCGGGCGCCCTTGATATCGGAAATGCCGGTACCCTTCTTGCCCATGCCGACGAAATAGGGCGGGTTCTGAACATAGGTCGAATCGTCGTCCCAGGCATAGGTCTGGCCTGGGGGAACCTGAACGGCCTGCCAGTTTTCGTCGCCCTTGAAGACGTCGGCATACTTGGTTTCGTAAAGCTCGCGGGTGACATATTTCAGGATGAATTCCTGAACCTCGTGCGAAGTCGGCCAGATATCCTTCAGGAACACCGGATTGCCATCCTGGTCTTCGCCGATCGGCTCATTGGTCAGATCCTTCTGAACCGTACCGGCAAGAGCGTAGGCGACGACGAGCGGCGGCGAGGCGAGGTAGTTCGCCTGAACGTCCGGCGAGATGCGGCCTTCGAAGTTGCGGTTGCCCGAGAGCACGCCGGAAACGATCAGGCCCTTGTCGTTGATCGTCTTGGAGATCGGCGCCGGCAGCGGGCCGGAATTGCCGATGCAGGTCGTGCAGCCGAAGCCGACGAGGTTGAAACCGAGCTTGTCGAGGTCAGCCTGCAGGCCGGACTTGGCGAGATACTCGCCGACCACCTGCGATCCGGGAGCGAGCGAGGTCTTGACCCACGGCTTGGTCTTGAGGCCCTTGGCAACGGCGTTGCGGGCGAGAAGGCCGGCAGCGATCAGAACCGACGGGTTCGACGTATTGGTGCAGGACGTGATGGCGGCAATCGCCACATCGCCATGACCGAGATCGAAATCCGTGCCTTCGACCGCATAACGGTTGTTTAGCTGGCCGGGCTTCTTGTAGTCGGCATCCATCGAGCCGGCGAATCCGGCAGCAATGTTCTCAAGCGCGATACGGCCTTCCGGGCGCTTCGGGCCGGCCATCGACGGGACAACATCGCCGAGGTCGAGTTCCAGCGTATCGGTGAAGACGAGCTCGGAACCGTCGCCGTCACGCCACATGCCCTGGGCCTTCGAATAGGCTTCAACGAGGGCGATCCGGTCATGCGTGCGGCCGGACATGGTGAGATAGTTGATGGTTTCGCCGTCGACCGGGAAGAAGCCGCAGGTCGCGCCGTATTCCGGGCCCATGTTGCCGATCGTTGCGCGGTCGGCGAGTGGCATGTTGTCCATGCCCGGGCCGAAGAATTCCACGAACTTGGAAACGACGCCCTTCTTGCGCAGCATCTGCACGACGGTCAGAACGAGGTCGGTCGCGGTGACGCCTTCCTTCAGCTTGCCGGTCAGTTTGAAGCCGATGACTTCAGGCAGAAGCATCGAGACCGGCTGGCCGAGCATGGCCGCTTCAGCTTCGATACCGCCGACACCCCAGCCGAGAACGCCGAGGCCGTTGATCATCGTCGTATGCGAGTCGGTGCCGACGCAGGTATCCGGATAGGCGATCGTTTCGCCGTCCTCTTCCTTCGTCCAGACTGTCTGGCCGAGATATTCGAGGTTGACCTGATGACAGATGCCGGTGCCCGGAGGAACGACGCGGAAATTCTTGAATGCCTGCTGGCCCCACTTTAGGAAGCGGTAACGCTCGCCATTGCGCTGGTATTCCAGCTCGACGTTCCTGGCGAAAGCCTGCGGCGTGCCGAATTCGTCAACGATAACAGAGTGGTCGATGACGAGGTCAACGGGAACGAGCGGGTTGATCTTTTCCGGATCGCCACCGAGGGAGACCATTGCATCGCGCATTGCAGCCAGATCGACGACGGCGGGAACGCCGGTGAAGTCCTGCATCAGCACGCGGGCCGGACGATAGGCGATCTCGTTCTCGACGGCGCCCTTGTTATCAAGCCATTCGGCGACGGCAAGGATGTGCTCCTTGGTAACCGACTGGCCGTCTTCGAAGCGCAGCAGATTTTCCAGCAGCACCTTCATCGAATAGGGGAGCTTCGATACGCCGGGCAGGCCGTTTGCCTCAGCCTTCGGCAGGCTGTAGTAGACGTAGTCCTTTCCACCGACGGAAAGCGTGGACCGACAATTGAAACTGTCAAGAGATTTAGACACGAGAGACCCCGTTTCTGATAGCCAACACAGTCGTGCGAACGCCTATGCACTTAATGCACATCAGGATGCGGGTACGGCCATTTCCGCTGTCCGCACGTGAGGAGAAGACCCCAAGTTCGGCGCAAGGATGAAATTCACGCCGACCGCTGGCGTGGTTGCAGGTCTTATAGATAATTTCGTAAAGACTTGCCATAGCAACAAAGGTCGAAATTTTACATTTTTTGAGCCTGCCCACGAGCGCAATGAAGAAAGAACCGATGCATGCATCTCATCGCTGAAAATCTTGCTGCCCGGCGCGGGGAAGATCTGATTTTCGTTAACGTTTCCTTTCACTTGCAGGCCGGAGAGGCACTAATTCTGACGGGTAAAAACGGATCGGGAAAGTCCACTTTATTGCGGGTCATCGCCGGTCTTTTGAGGGCGGAAAAAGGCTCCGTCACGGTCTCTGATTCGTTCGGTGCCGAGAGGCGCCCGGCGGCCGAAGCGAGCCACTACCTCGGCCATCGTAACGCCATGAAGACTGAACTTACGGTTGCAGAGAATCTGGATTTCTGGCGATCTTTTCTGGGGGCCGGCAGTGAGCCCGGCCTCGGCACCGAGGAAGCTGCCGAGGCCGTTGGCCTGCCCGGCATCACACATCTACCATTCGGCTATCTTTCTGCTGGCCAGCAGCGCCGCTTCGCCTTCGCCAAGCTTCTGGTCGCACACCGCCCGGTCTGGATCCTGGATGAGCCGACTGCGGCGCTGGATGCAAGCGCGGACAAACTGTTTGCGGAATTGATTGAAGGCCATCGCCGAGAAGGCGGCCTCGTCATCGCGGCAACGCACCAGCCGCTGGGATTGGATGGGGTTAAGGAATTGAAAATGACCGGCTTTGCCGGTGTAGATCAAGGGGTGTGGGGATGACCGCCCTCTTCCTTCGCGATATCAGGCTTTCCATCCGCGCCGGCGGCGGAGCACTCATCGGCATTCTCTTCTTTCTGACGATCGTCGCGGTCATCCCCTTCGGCGTCGGACCCGACCTTGCGCTTCTCGCCCGCATCGGCCCCGCCATCGTCTGGATCGGCGCGCTGCTTGCAGCCCTTCTCGGCCTCGATCGGCTGTTCCAGGCGGAGCGCGACGATGGCTCGCTCGATCTGATGCTCATGCAGGAAACACCGCTGGTCCTGACCGTGCTCGTCAAATGCGCGGCGCACTGGACAGCAACCAGTTTGCCGCTCGTCATTGCCTCACCGCTGCTCGGCCTTTTCATGAACATGAACGAGACGGCGATTGGCGCAACCATGCTCACCCTCCTCGTCGGCTCGCCGGCCATCACCTTTATCGGTGCGGTCGGCGCCGCTGTTGCCGTCGCATTGCCGCGTGGCGGACTGCTGGTATCGGTGCTGATCCTGCCACTGACGATCCCGGTGCTGATCTTCGGCGTCAGCGCCACCTACGCGGCGGTCGAGGGACCATCGCCCTTCCTGCCGCCTTTTCTGATCCTCATCGCCCTGACGCTTTTCTTTGCCGTCATCGGCCCGGCGGCGGCTGCGCTGGCGCTTAGAAACACAGCGGATTGATCGGCGCTTCGATTGCGGCTCCGCACGGATCAAGGTAAGGAAGCGGATATGAGCGAAACGAGCCTGGCCATCAGCAAATTCAGTGATCTCGCCAACCCGACACGGTTTCTGGCGCTGGCATCGCGCGTCATTCCATGGCTGGCGGGTATCACCGCCCTCTGTTTCGTGGCTGGTCTCTATTTGAGCTTCTCGACCGAAGGCGACTACCAGCAGGGCGAGACCGTGCGCATTATGTATATCCACGTGCCGTCTGCCTGGCTCGCCATGATGTGCTACACGATCATGAGCATTTCGGCGATCGGCACGCTCGTCTGGCGCCACCCTCTGGCAGACGTTTCGGCCAAGGCCGCAGCCCCGCTCGGCGCCGCCTTCACCCTGCTTGCGCTCGTCACCGGCTCGCTCTGGGGCAAGCCAATGTGGGGCACATGGTGGGTCTGGGATGCGCGGCTCACCTCTGTCTTCATCCTTTTCCTGATGTATCTCGGCCTGATCGCGCTGAGCCGTGCGATGGACGATCCTTCGAAGGCTGCACGTGTTACCGCCATCCTGATCCTCGTCGGCTTCGTCAATATCCCGATCATCAAGTTCTCGGTCGACTGGTGGAACACCCTGCATCAGTCGGCAAGCGTTCTGCGCCTTGACGGCCCGGCAATCGATCCTGAGTTTCTGCGCCCGCTCCTGATCATGGCAATCGCCTTCACGCTGCTGTTCTTCACGCTGCATCTAATGGCGATGAGAAACGAGATCTGGCGCCGCCGCATTGCCTCCCAGCGCCGGATGGCCGCCCGTATGGCAAACCGGGAGGAATAGCGGTGGGCTCCTACGCTTTCTACGTTTACGGCTCCTATGGTTTCGCCGCCCTGGTGACGATTGCGGTGACGCTCTGGACCTGGTCTGACGGCCGTGCCCGCCAGAAGGAATTGGCAGCGCTCGAGGCCGCCGGCATCCGTCGCCGTTCTGCCCGACCGAAGGACGGTGAATGACCGAAGCTCAGCAAGACAATAAGCCGAAGAGCCGCGGCGTCAGCCGCTATGCTTTTGCACTGATCCCGCTCGTCGTCTTCGGCGGCATCGCCGCAACCGCTGGCAAGATGCTCTACGACCAGGATTTCCACGGCAAGAACATCGCCGAAATCCCCTCCGCGCTGATCGGCACCAAGGCGCCGTCGCTGAACCTGCCGCCGCTCGAAGGCTCCAGCCTGCCGGCGCTGACGGACGAGGCGGTCAAGGGCAAGCTCACCCTCGTCAATGTCTTCGCCTCCTGGTGCATTCCCTGCCGCGACGAACATCCTCTGCTCAAGCAGCTAGCCGAGGATGGACGACTGAACATCGTTGCCATCAACTACAAGGACAAGAACGAGAACGCGCTGCGTTTTCTCGGCGAACTCGGCAACCCCTACCATGCCATCGGCGTCGACCCGAACGGCAAGGCGGCGATCGACTGGGGTGTCTACGGTATTCCGGAAAGCTATCTCGTCACGCCTGACGGTACGATCATCTACAAGCGTGTCGGCCCCTTCGACGATATCAGCCTGAAGGAAGGGCTGTTTCCCGCGATGGAGAAGGCGCTGGCCAAGCCGGCCTCCTAAGCGCCGCCCTGCCAGACCTTGATCGCCTCGACCGGCCAGATCAGCATAAGCACGTTGAGCGTCAGGTTGTCCCGGATCACATAGCCGGTGAAAAGCTCGAAGAAGATGGCAATAGCGACCGTCAGCACGACGGGAGCCCGCCAGGCGAAGAAGAAGCCGACGGCCATGAAGATCGTATCCATCGCCGAATTGATGATGCTGTCGCCGTAGTAATCGAGCGAGATCGTCGCCGTACGGTAGCGATCGATGATCAGCGGCGAATTTTCCAGAAGCTCCCATCCGGATTCGATGAGCACAGCCAGAAGCAGTTTCACCGCAAGCGGTTTGCCGCGAAGCACGAGATGCGCAAGCCCGTAGAACAGGAAACCGTGGATGATATGCGACGGCGTGTACCAGTCGGACAGATGCTGCGAATTGCCGCTGGAATTGACCGTGCCTTCCCAGAGCTTGACATAGCCGCAGGTGCAGATTGGCACGCGGCCCAGCAGATATTCGATCACGATCTGTGCGACCAGCACTGCCAGGCAGGCAGAAAACCAGAAGATCTGATGCCGCGATCGGGCGGCGCCCTCGACTGCCGTCACTTCTCGCTTTCCGCCTCGGTAGAAATGCTGTGCTTCAGCACCAGCGGCATCTGCGCCATGGTGAAGATGATGGTGATCGGCATCGTGCCCCATACCTTGAAGGCGATCCAGAAACTGTCGGAGAAATTGCGCCAGACGACTTCGTTCAGTACCGCAAGGAACAGGAAGAAGATGCCCCAGCGGATCGTCAGCTTGCGCCATCCTTCGGCATCGAGCTGAAAGGCGGCGTTGAAGACATAGCCGAGCAGCGACTTGCCGAAGGCAAGCCCCCCGAGCAGCGCAAAGCCGAAGAGCGCATTGACGATCGTCGGCTTCATCTTAATGAAGGTCTCGTTCTGCAGCCAGATCGACAGAGAGCCGAAGATCACGACGACGATGCCTGAAACGAAGGGCATGATCGGCAGATGGCCGAGCATGATCTTCGAAACGACGAGCGAAATTATGGTCGCGGCCATGAACAGCGCTGTCGCCACGAAAAGCGGGCCGCCGAGTTCGGTGAGTGCGGGAAAGCTTGTTACCAACCATTCACCGCGCAGATTGGCAAAGAAGAAGACCAGAAGCGGCCCGAGTTCGAGCGCCAGTTTCAGAAGCGGGTGATGCCGGTCTGCGGCGCTGGGAGTGATATCGCTTTCAGTCGTCATACTTCTTCAAACCTGCTTTTTTTTGCAATGCATGCAAGCCATCAACGGCTAATCTGTGGCATCATTGGCCAATGCCGGCAATGGCCTGCGCAAAATCCTCGGCCTCAAACGGTTCGAGATCGTCGACGCCTTCCCCGACACCGATGAAATAGACCGGCAGCTTATGCTTGGCCGAAATCGCCACCAGAATGCCACCGCGCGCCGTGCCGTCAAGCTTGGTCATGATAAGGCCGCTGACGCCTGCGACATTGCGGAAGATTTCGACCTGATTGAGCGCGTTCTGGCCCGTCGTCGCGTCGAGCGTCTGCAGAACCGTGTGCGGCGCATCGGGATCGAGCTTGCCGAGCACGCGCACGATCTTCTCGAGCTCGGCCATCAGCTCCGTCTTGTTCTGCAGGCGGCCGGCCGTATCGATGATCAGCACATCGCATTTACTGGCCTTCGCCTGTTCGAAGGCATCATAGGCAAGACCCGCCGCGTCGGCGCCAAGTTTGGTGCCGATGAATTCCGACTTGGTGCGATCGGCCCAGATCTTCAGCTGCTCGATGGCCGCAGCGCGGAACGTATCGCCGGCAGCCAGCATCACCTTGAGGCCCGAGCCGGAAAGCTTGGCTGCAAGCTTGCCGATCGTCGTCGTCTTGCCGGTGCCGTTGACGCCGACGACGAGGATGACATGCGGCTTGTGCGAGAGATCGAGCTGCAGCGGTTTGGCGACCGGCTTCAAAACCTTGGCGATTTCGGCCGCCATGATGCGGCTCACATCCTCACCGGTCACATCCTTGCCGTAGCGCTCGGAAGCAAGCGTATCGGTGACGCGCATTGCCGTCTCTACACCGAGGTCGGCCTGGATCAGCAGGTCTTCCAGATCCTGCAACGTGTCGTCGTCCAGCTTGCGCTTTGTGAAGAGCGCGGTGATCTGGCTGGTGAGCTGTGATGATGTGCGCGCCAGGCCATTGCGCAGGCGCTGGAACCAGGAAAGCCTTGGCTGCGTCGTAAGCACAGATTCGGGCTCTGCGGTCGGTCCGGTTGCGAAGCCTTTGGGAAGAACCGGCTCGGCCGCCTGTGCCTCTTCAATGACCAGCTCTTGCGCGACGACCTCTGCGGCAGGAATTTCCTCGGCAAGCGTTTCGACGATCTCGGCCAGGCGCTCGTCGTCGGCGCCCCAATCCGGCATCCGCTCGTCTTCGACAGCATCAACGGAAACCGTCGGGCTTTCCTCGGCCGCCGCTTCCGCCTCAAGCAGCGATAAAGGCACGACACCCATGTCGCCGAGATGATCGACAGTCGGCAACACATCCGACTCGGCTTCGACGGGTTCCTGCTCAGCTATGGCTTCATCGAAGTCGGCCGCAGGTCCACCGGCGGTGTCCATTTCTTCAGCGAGGACGGGATCGTCTGCAACCGGCAGATCTTCGTCGCGCGAACGCGGCTCCAGTTCCCGTTCGACGGCATCCGGCACAGGCTCTTCCGCCGGCTTGCCGAAGGTGAAGACCTTTTTGATGAAACTGAGCGCCATGAGCTGTCCGTGAAGTCAGGCCGCCGCGGCAGCCGTCAATTGCATGTCGAGATGCTTGCCGTTGTGGCCAGATATCGTCGCTTCGACGATATCGCGCGGACGAAGACCGGGGACAGTGACAAGCGTGAAGTTTTCCGTGTGGGCAAGACCGTTGTTTTCCACCAGCAGCCATTGCCGCGTTCCGACCATCTTGTCCAGATGGCGCCGGTGCAGCATCTGTCCAGTGGCGCGGAGGCGAGCGGCGCGGTCCTTGATCAGCGAACGGTCGAGCTGCGGCATGCGCGCAGCAGGCGTGCCGGGCCGCGGGCTATAGGGGAAGACGTGCAGATGCGCGATGTCAGCCTCTTCCGCCAGCCGCACCGTATTCTCGAACATTTCTTCGGTCTCCGTCGGAAAACCGGCGATCATGTCCGCGCCAAAGCTCATGTCCGGCCGCAGCCGGCGGACGTCCTCGATAAAGCGCAGGGCATCGTCGCGCAGGTGCCGGCGTTTCATGCGTTTCAGGATCATGTCATCACCATGCTGCAGCGACAGGTGCAGATGCGGCATGAAGCGCGGCTCGTCGGCAATCAGGTCCATGAGATGGCGATCGGCCTCGATGCTGTCGATGGAAGACAACCGCAGGCGGCGGATATCCGGTACCTGTTTCAAAAGCGTCTTTGCCAGCAGCCCGAGTGTCGGCTGGCCTGGGAGATCGTCGCCATAACTTGTGGCGTCGACTCCGGTCAGCACGATTTCGCAATAGCCGCTTTCGACGAGATTGCGCGCCTGATCGACCACAGCGCCCATGGGCACGGAGCGCGAATTGCCGCGGCCATAAGGAATGATGCAGAAGGTGCAGCGATGGTCGCAGCCATTCTGCACCTGGATGAAAGCGCGTACATGACCATCGATGTGTTTGACCATCTGCGGCGCAGTGTGGCGCACGCTCATGATGTCGTTGACACGCAGCTTCTCTTCTGCCGAAACACCGAAATCAGGAAGCGCGCGGTAGGAAGCTGCCTTCAGCTTCTCCTCGTTGCCGAATACCGCATCGACCTCGGCCATTTCGGCAAAGGTCTGCTTCTCCGTCTGGGCCGCGCAGCCGGTGACGATGATGCGGGCATGCGGATTGTCGCGGCGCGCGCGGCGGATCGCCTGGCGGGCCTGGCGTACGGCCTCGCCGGTCACGGCGCAGGTATTGACCAGAATCGCATTGTTGAGCCCGGCCGCTTCCGCCTGCGATCTCATCACTTCGGATTCATAAGTATTGAGACGGCAGCCGAAGGTGATGACCTCGACGCCGCTCACCGCGCTTCCGCCCCGCGTTCGGCATCGCGCGACCACATACCGGTCGACGGATCGACCAAGCCGGACCATTCCCATTCGGCAGGCCCGGTCATCACGACATGATCATCCTCGCGCCAGTCGATGATGAGCGGTTGACGGATAGGACTTGAAGCGACGTCAATGCTCACCTTCCGGCCCGTGCGGCCGGTGCGTGCGGCGCTGACGGCGGAGGCACAGGCAGCCGAACCGCAGGCAAGCGTCAGGCCCGCACCGCGTTCCCACGTCCGCGTCCGCAGTGCTGAATCCGAGATGACCTGCGCCAGGGTGATATTGGCCTTTTCCGGGAAGATCGGATGGTTTTCGAGCAGTGGCCCGAAACGCTCGAGATCGAAGCTCATCGGATCGCGGTCGACCCAGAAGATCGCATGCGGATTGCCCATAGACATGGCCGAGGGCGAATGCAGCACGGGACTGTCGATCGGCCCGATCTGCAATTCGATACGGCTGGTATCGTAGAATTCTTCCGCCAGCGGAATGCGGTCCCATTCAAAAACCGGCCGGCCCATGTCGACCGAGATCGTGCCGTCGTCATGCTCGACAGCATTCAGGATGCCGGCGACCGTCTGGAAGGTGAAGGCCTTCTTGCCGGTTTCGGCGGCCAGCGCCTGCACGACGCAACGCGTACCGTTGCCACAGGCCTGCGCCTTGGAACCGTCGGAATTGAGGATGTCGATATAGGCGTCAGTGCCCTGCGCCTTCGGATCATGGATCGCCATGATCTGGTCGAACTGCGTGTCGGAGGCAGCATTGAGCGCGATCGCCGCCTGCGGCGTCACCTTGTCGGTCCGTCCGCGCATGTCGACGACCAGAATCTTGTTGCCAAGCCCGTTCATCTTCGCGAATTCGACCGTGTTGCTCATCTGACCATATCCACTGCGTTTCGGCTGTATATGGCGGAAATGCGCAGGGATTACCAGTGGGTGAGCGCCGGACGGGCATCGTCCTCTTCCTCACGCGCCGAGGCTACGTCCGCGAAATCAGAAGGAATGAGGCCCAGTTAACCCTGGGACCGGGCGCCATTCAGATTTCCCGCAGCGTGCCGTCGGAATTGAAGGATGCTACATGGGCTTCGACGATAGCCGCGGTGATGACCTTTCTCAGCTCATAGACCAGCAAGCGGGACCGTTTACGATCCAGATCCTGTGCTGCCTTCGCCAGATTCAAGCCTTCGTTCAAAACAATAGTATGGGCGCGCGCCAGCGCCCAGTCCTGGATGTCAGGGTTTATCATTCGATATCTCCACCGATTCATTCGGGATCAAGGATATTCACGAATCATTTTACAGAATGCACTTAAATAGAAAGTAGAATCATAAGCGAAATATTTTGCAACCGGCCTTTATAGCGAATTCGGCTCTTCGGTTGAAATACTCATCTTTGGGGCACCAGATATCGGTAATTTATTAGAGACAACATTTTAGTTTATATGAATATATACTTCCTTTGCCACTACAGATTGCACAGGAAAATATGCTCGCGGCCGCCTCTCGTAAAACGTCGGAAAAATTCGCCAAGCCGTCGCTAGTCGCATTCGCCTTGACTTTCACGAAGCTTTCCTGTTTATCGCGCAAAATCTGCGACGAGCATTAGACTCCGAGCCGCCGACCGGGACATGGATACCGGAGGTCAACACCCGACAGCGCGCTGCGCCCTCGGGTGCTTTTTGGCTTTGCGTCTTGTTTTCGTCAAGGAAAAGCACGACGTTCGGGACATCCCAAAACTCCCCGAAACGTAGCAAGGAAGAGCCGATGTTTGAGAACCTCCAGGACCGTCTTGGTTCCATCCTGAATGGACTGACAGGCCGTGGTGCGCTTTCGGAAAGTGATGTTTCCGCAGCGCTGCGCGAGGTTCGCCGTGCGCTTCTGGAAGCCGACGTTTCGCTCGAAGTCGTCCGCTCCTTCACCGACCGCGTACGTGAAAAGGCCGTCGGCGCCGAGATCCTGAAGTCGATCAAGCCCGGCCAGATGGTCGTCAAGATCGTTCATGACGAGCTCATCGAAATGCTCGGTGGCGAAGGCGTTGGCGTCGATCTGCATGCACCCGCACCCGTCGTCATCATGATGGTCGGTCTGCAGGGCTCGGGTAAGACGACGACGACGGCAAAGATTGCCAACCGGCTGACGACGCGCGAGAAGAAGAAGGTGCTGATGGCATCGCTCGACACGCGCCGTCCGGCCGCGCAGGAGCAACTTCGCCAGCTCGGCGCTCAGGCAAATATCGACACGCTGCCTGTTATTGCCGGCCAGTCTCCGACTGATATCGCCGCACGCGCCGTGCAGGCCGCCAAGCTCGGCGGACATGATGTTGTCATTCTCGACACCGCAGGCCGTACCCATATCGACGAGCCCTTGATGGTCGAAATGGCCGATATCAAGAAGAACTCGAACCCGCACGAAATCCTGCTGGTCGCCGACAGCCTGACCGGTCAGGACGCCGTCAACCTCGCCCGTAGTTTCGATGAGCGCGTCGGCATCACCGGCCTCGTGCTGACCCGTATGGACGGCGACGGTCGCGGTGGTGCTGCCCTTTCCATGCGCGCCGTCACCGGCAAGCCGATCAAGCTGATCGGCGTCGGCGAACGAATGGGCGAGCTGGAGGAGTTTCATCCCCGCCGTATCGCCGACCGCATTCTCGGCATGGGCGACATTATTTCGCTCGTCGAAAAGGCGGCCGAAAACATCGACGCCGAAAAGGCCGCCGCCATGGCCGCCAAGATGGCCAAGGGCAAGTTCGACCTGAACGACCTCGCCGACCAGCTGAGGCAGATGCAGAAGATGGGCGGCATGGGCGGCATCATGGGCATGATGCCCGGCATGGGCGGCATGAAGGACAAGATGGCTGCCGCCGGCCTCGACGACAAGCTGTTCGGCCGCCAGATCGCCATCATCCAGTCGATGACCAAGGCCGAGCGCGCCAATCCCGACCTGCTCAAGCATTCGCGCAAGAAGCGCATCGCCGCCGGCTCCGGCACCGATGCCGCCGCCATCAACAAGCTTCTGAAGATGCACCGCCAGATGGCGGATATGATGAAGATGATGGGCGGCAAAGGCAAAGGCGGCATGATGAAGCAGATGATGGGCGGCCTTGCCGGCAAGATGGGGCTGGGGGGCCTCGGCGGCATGGGCGGCATGCCCGATCTCTCGAATATCGACCCGAAGCAGCTCGAAGCGCTGCAGAAGCAGGCGGAAGCCGCGGGTCTCGGAAAGCCGGGTGGGGGTATGCCCGGTCTAGGCGGAGGCTTGCCGGGCGGATTGCCCGGTCTTGGCGGCGCAAAGCTGCCGGGCCTCGGTGGTGGTTTCCCGGGTCTGCCCGGATTGCCCAAGAAGAAGTGAAAGGATCGCCTGCCCCATGATTGATCCAGACGTCAAAGCCCAGCTCGCCAAGTACCGTCAGTCGATCGACAATATCGATGCGGCGCTTGTGCATGTTCTTGCTGAACGCTTCCGCTGCACCAAAGAGGTCGGCGTGCTGAAGGCAAAATACAATCTGCCGCCGGCTGATCCGGCGCGCGAGGAATACCAGATCGCCCGTCTTCGGCAGCTTGCCGAAGATGCGCATCTGGATCCGGATTTCGCTGAGAAGTTCCTGAACTTCATCATCAAGGAAGTCATCCGGCATCATGAGCAGATCGCTGCGGACCACGCTGAACAGAGCGCCGCAGCCCGATAACCATGCCGCTCAACGAAGCGGTTCAAGAAAAGCCTAAGGAGTAAAGAACATGGCACTGAAAATTCGTCTCGCACGCGGTGGTTCCAAGAAGCGCCCGTACTACCACGTCGTTCTCGCCGATGCCCGCAGCCCGCGTGACGGCCGCTTCCTTGAGAGCCTCGGTTCCTGGAACCCGATGCTCGCCAAGGACGACGAGAAGCGCGTTCAGCTGAACGGCGAACGCATCAAGCATTGGCTCGACCAGGGCGCCCTGCCGACCGACCGTGTACTGCGCTTCCTCGACGAAGCCGGTATCTCCAAGCGCGAAGCCCGCAACAACCCGGAAAAGGCAAAGCCGGGCAAGAGGGCCCAGGAGCGTGCAGCAGAAAAGGCTCAGAAGGCTGCTGACGCTGCCGAAGCCGCTGCTTCTGCTTCCGCCGAATAATCTGTTCCGATCCCACCAGAACGGGCGGCATGGCGACATGCCGCCCGTTTTCGTTTCCATTCCCTCGCACTTCGTTTATGAGAAGCGTGATCTCGGCTTCTGCCTGCGTTCGAATGAAGGAACCCATGACCAAGCTTGAAAATCCGGTGCTGATGGCAACCATTGGCGGCGCACAGGGGATTCGCGGCGAAGTGCGTGTGAAGGCCTATACGGCCGACCCGACTGCACTCGGCGACTACGGCCACCTGTACAGCATGGACGGACGCAGCTTCGAGGTCCTTGAACTGCGCGAGATGAAGAATATGGTCGTCGTGCGCTTCCGCGGCGTCAACGACCGCAACGCCGCCGAGGCGCTGAACGGATTAGAACTCTATATCGAGCGTGACAATCTGTCCGACGAGGAGCTGGAGGACGACGAGTTCTTCTACGCCGATCTGGAAGGGCTGGAAGCATTCGACGATCACGGCGTCAGCTACGGGACCGTGACCGGTGTCTTCGATTTCGGCGGCGGCGATCTGCTGGAGCTCAAAGGTCCCGGCAAGCGTCCGGTTCTGATCCCTTTTTCGGAAGCCTCCGTGCTGGAAATCGATCTCGAGGCCGGCAAGCTATTGATCGATCCGCGTGCAGCCGGACTTATCGACGATCCTGACGATCTGAAGGGTCTTACGTCAGGCAAGCCGAAGAATAAGAAGTAAACGCCATGGCTTTCCGGGCGACCGTGCTGACACTCTACCCGGAAATGTTTCCGGGCCATCTGGGCTTTTCGCTCGCCGGCAAGGCGGCCGAGCGCGGACAATGGTCGCTCGACACCGTGCAAATTCGCGATTTCGCGACCGACAAACACCGCACCGTCGATGATACGCCAGCCGGCGGCGGCGCCGGTATGGTGCTGAAGCCTGACGTACTCGCCCGCGCCATCGACAGCGCTTCTGAAAACGACAATCGCCCCCGCTTGTTGATGAGTCCACGCGGCAAACCGCTCACTCAGGAGCGCGTACGTGAACTTGCTGCCGGCGACGGTGTCCTCATCGTCTGCGGCCGCTTCGAAGGCGTCGACCAGCGTGTGATCGAGGCGCGAGAACTCGAAGAAGTCTCGATCGGCGATTATGTTCTGTCCGGTGGCGAGCCGGCGGCGCTGATCCTGCTCGATGCGATCGTACGCATTCTGCCGGGCGTGATGGGCAATGATCTCTCGGGCCTGCATGAAAGCTTCGAGGGCGGACTGCTGGAGCATCCGCACTACACCCGTCCGCAGGAATGGGAAGGCCGCGAGATTCCCGCAATCCTGATATCGGGCAATCACGGCGCCATCGAGAAATGGCGACACGAAGAGGCGATTGCACTGACGAAGGAACGGCGGCCGGACCTGATTACGGCGCAAAAGCCCGAAAAAGCCGGCTGATTCCACAAATTTGCCGTCCAAGGGATGACACGCGGAAGTCTTTCGTGTAATGGCGCACGCGGAAATGGGGTTTATCCCCGTCTGCCAGCAAACAAAGAATGGCGAATCCGCTCCCGCCCGCAAGGGCAAACTCCGGAGGCATCGACCGATGGACAGTGTGAGCGCTCTGGCTGTTTCAGAAGAACCAAAGGTTAAGACGATGAACATCATTCAGCAGCTTGAGGCCGAACAGGCCGCCAAGATCGAAGCCAAGCGCACACTTCCGGAATTCTCCCCGGGCGACACCCTCCGCGTCAACGTGAAGGTTACGGAAGGCACCCGTACCCGCGTTCAGGCCTACGAAGGCGTCTGCATCGCCCGCTCCGGCGGAGGCCTGCAGGAAAACTTCACGGTCCGCAAGATCTCTTACGGCGAAGGCGTCGAGCGCGTATTCCCGGTTTACTCGCCGATGATCGAAAGCGTCGACGTCGTTCGCCGCGGTAAGGTCCGTCGCGCCAAGCTCTACTACCTGCGCGACCGTCGCGGTAAGTCTGCACGTATCGTTGAAGACACCGGCGTCCGCGCCCGCAAGCTCAACGATGCCGAACGCGCTGCCGTTGCCGAGGAAAAGGCACGTATCGAAGCTGAAAAGATCGCAGCAGCTCAGGCTCTCGCCGCCGAAAAGGCAGCAGCAGAAGCCGCTGAAGCAAAGGCCGCCGCTGAAGCTGCCGAAGCCAAGGCTGCCGCAGAAGCCGCAGCCGCTGCTGAAGGTTCGGCTGAATAAGCAGCTCGCGAAAGCGAAAATCATTGCATGGAAAAGGCGGTCTTTGGGCCGCCTTTTCTTTTTTGCATCTACGGGCAGCGGTTGCAGCCTTGCCATGGCGGCATCTTCCATGACAATTCTCGGGTCAAATAATGGGGAGCCACACCATGTTCTTTCGCCGCACAGTTCTCGCCGGCCTGACGGCCGCAATGCTTTCGCCGCTCACAGCCTTCGCAGCCAGCCTGCCTGATCTCGGCGGCAAGACCGTCGTCGTTGTGACGGAAAACGCATATCCGCCGCTGCAGTTCGTCGACCCCAAGTCCGGCAAGGCGATCGGCTGGGAATATGATGCGATGAACGAGATCGCCAAGCGGCTGAACGCCAAGGTCGAATACCAGAACACCAGCTGGGACGCGATGATCCAGGCCGTGTCCGATGGGCAATACAACATCGGCATGACCGGCATCACCATCAAGGACGACCGGAAGCAGAAGGTCGATTTCTCCGATCCCTACATGCGCTCGCAGCAGTTCATGCTGGTACGTGGGGACGAGAAGCGCTTCACCGATGCCAAAAGCTTCGGCGCCTTCAACGATGGCCTCATCGGCGCCCAGCCCGGCACTTCGCCCTTCTATACTGCCGTCTATGAAATTCTCGATGGCAACGAGCAGAACCCGCGCATCAAGCTCTTCGAAACCTTCGGCGCGACCGTGCAGGCGCTGAAGACGGGTGACGTCGATCTCGTCCTGACCGACAGCGTCGCTGCCAAGGGTTATGTCGATTCCTCGAACGGTGGGCTGAAGGTCGTCGGCGAACCGCTCGGCACCGAGGATTTCGGCTTCATCTTCCCGAAGGGTTCCGATCTCGTCGCGCCCGTCAATGCCGCTATCGCTGCGCTGAAATCAGACGGCACCTTCGATGCGCTGAACAAGAAGTGGTTCCTCGACTACAAGATGGGCGAATAACCCCCGAGAAATCGCAGATGGCGCTCCCACCGTCCCCTCGACACGAGAAGGACGACCGTCCCTGGTGGCTGGTCGTCCTCGTCCTGATCGGCATGGCGCTTGCCGCCGTCATCGTCACCAACGACATCTACACGCAGGTGTTCCGGACCGTCGTGAATGGAGCCGGCGTCACGATCTTTGTCACACTCGTCGCCTTCGTGCTGGCGACGGCGCTTGGTCTCGGCATCGCGCTGCTGGGCCTGTCGGACAGCATCGTGCTGCGTCAGGTAGCCCGCTTCTACATCGAAATCATCCGAGGCATCCCGATTCTGGTGCTGCTCTTCTACATCGCCTTCGTCGGCGCGCCGGGCGTTGTTGCGGCCTATAATTTCCTGATAACTCCGCTGGTAAGTGCCGGTCTTCTGGAACCCATCCTCGTGCGCGATCTGTCGTTGATGTGGCGGGCGATCATTGCGCTCATGATCGGCTATTCTTCTTTTATCGCCGAGATCTTCCGGGCAGGCTTCCAGTCCGTCGATATCGGCCAGATCGAAGCCGCCAAGTCGCTTGGCCTGTCGCGCTACCGCCGTTTCCGCCTCGTTGTCTTCCCGCAGGCGATAAGAGTGATCTTCCCTCCGCTCTCCAATGACTTCGTCTCCATGGTGAAGGACAGCTCCCTCGTCTCCGTCCTCGGCGTCGCCGACATCACGCAGATGGGTAAGGTCTACGCCTCCGGCTCCTTCCGCTTCTTCGAAACCTATTCGATCGTCACCTACATCTATCTGATCCTGACGATCGGCCTGTCGCTCTTCCTGCGGCGGATCGAGAAGAAGATGAAACAGATGCCGCGGCACTGAGCGGGCGCATGATTCGAATTGCCGTTTCGGTCAAAAATAGCTATATCCACCCTATGGAATCCAAATTTAGATGCATCGGTGCGCATATTTTCGTGCTGCAGGATCATTACCGCCTGCCGGCACGCTTCTATGCGTCCGTTTCCGGTGCGCTCAACAGCCGACTTCGTTGATCGAATGACGGTCCGCGGAGCCTGTCCGCGACATCCTTAAATTCCATGCTCCAGCCAAAACGGACTATAGCCATGAGCGCACCGCGTACCCTTTACGACAAGATCTGGGCCGACCATCTGGTCGACGAACAGGAAGACGGCACCTGTCTTCTCTACATCGACCGTCACCTGGTCCATGAAGTCACCTCGCCGCAGGCCTTCGAAGGCCTGCGCATGACCCACCGCAAGGTTCGCGCGCCTGAAAAGACGCTCGCCGTCGTCGACCACAACGTTCCGACTTCGCCCGACCGCCATCTTGGCATCAAGAACGAGGAAAGCCGCATCCAGGTCGAAGCGCTGGCCACCAATGCCGCCGAATTCGGCGTCGAGTATTATTCGGCAAGCGACAAGCGTCAGGGCATCGTTCACATCGTCGGTCCGGAACAGGGCTTCACCCTGCCCGGCATGACGATTGTCTGCGGCGACAGCCACACCTCCACGCACGGCGCCTTCGGCGCGCTGGCGCATGGGATCGGCACCTCCGAGGTCGAACATGTCCTGGCGACCCAGACGCTGATCCAGAAGAAGGCGAAGAACATGCTGGTGCGTGTCGACGGCCTGCTTCCGCCGCATGTCACTGCCAAGGACATCATCCTCGCCATCATCGGCGAGATCGGCACGGCCGGCGGCACTGGTCATGTCATCGAATTTGCGGGCGAAGCTATCCGCGCGCTGTCGATGGAAGGCCGCATGACGATCTGCAACATGACGATCGAAGGCGGCGCCCGCGCCGGCCTGATCGCCCCTGACGAAAAGACCTTCGAATACATAAAGGGCAAGCCGCGTGCGCCAAAGGGCGAGGCGCTGGAACAGGCGATTGCCTACTGGAAGACGTTGCAGACCGATGAAGGCGCTCATTACGACCGCGTCGTCGTGCTCGATGCCGCCAACCTGCCGCCGATCGTCTCCTGGGGTTCCTCGCCCGAAGACGTGATTTCTGTGCAGGGTATCGTACCGAACCCTGACGATATCCAGGACGAAACGAAGCGCACCTCCAAGTGGCGTGCGTTGGACTATATGGGCCTGAAGCCGGGCACGCCGATGACCGACATCAACATCGACCGCGTCTTCATCGGCTCCTGCACCAATGGCCGCATCGAAGACCTGCGCGCTGTCGCCAAGGTCGTCGAGGGCAAGACCGTTGCCTCGACCGTCAACGCCATGATCGTTCCGGGCTCCGGCCTCGTGAAGGAACAGGCGGAGCAGGAAGGCCTCGACAAGATCTTCAAGGCTGCCGGCTTCGACTGGCGCGAGCCGGGCTGCTCCATGTGTCTCGCCATGAACGACGACCGCCTGAAGCCGGGCGAGCGCTGCGCCTCGACGTCGAACCGCAACTTCGAAGGCCGTCAGGGCTTCAAGGGCCGCACGCATCTCGTCTCGCCGGCCATGGCCGCCGCAGCCGCGATTGCCGGCCACTTCGTCGATATCCGCGAGTGGAACTGATCGCTCTCGCACATCTGACATGAAAAACGCCCGGTGCATCCGCACCGGGCGTTTTATTTTAATGGCATAGTAATGACACTCTTTTGACCGAATTTCACCCTTTCGGATAATCGACTTGCCCCGCTGCTTGTGTGCGTGATTGAATCTGCGCTCCCGGGATGAGCGTTTGAGTTGATATCGCTGGGGAGAATGATCAATGGGAAAGAGATTATTGGCAGTCCTGCCGATTGCCCTCGTCGCCTTTGCTTCAATGGCGCCGGT
This sequence comes from Rhizobium sp. P1_E6, assembly GCF_056405875.1. Classification (NCBI taxonomy): domain Bacteria; kingdom Pseudomonadati; phylum Pseudomonadota; class Alphaproteobacteria; order Hyphomicrobiales; family Rhizobiaceae; genus Rhizobium; species Rhizobium sp. P1_E6. The sequence continues at coordinate 29,305 of NZ_JBFUBG010000018.1, forward strand.
TGGTCCTGGCATCGCTGCTCCACTCTACGCAGAACCGCCCGCTATTGCCGGCATCGTGCGTCTCGCGCAGGCAGGGCAAAGATACATGAACGGCTATCCCGGCTATAAAACGCAGCGTACGGGATATCGGCGGGCTTCGGATGGATACTGGTATCCACCTCAGGCATTCCGTGGAAATAGGGATTACACCGGTTCGATCCGGTCGCAGCCTCGTTTGCGGAACACCTGCAGCTACGGATTCACGCCGACCAACGGCTCGCAATATTGCAATTATTAGACTGTGTTCGAGACGGCGGCTGTCGACATGACAGCCGCAGCTTTGTTTTACAGTGTTTAGAAGGTCGCGGTGTAGGGGTCCGGCCCCATGCGGGCGCCTGCATTGTCAAGCTTGGCGATGGCAGCCATGTCGTCACCGTCGAGCTTGAAATCGAAGACCTTGAAGTTCTCCTCGATGCGCGACGGCGTCACCGATTTCGGTATGACGACGAGGCCGGTATCGATGTGCCAGCGGATGATGACCTGAGCAGGCGTCTTGCCATGTTTGGCCGCGATCTGACCGATGGCTGGATTGGAGATGAAGCGACCCTGACCGAGCGGGCTCCAGGATTCGGTAGCAATATTGAGCTTCTTGTGCGCTTCCTGCGCCGCCTTCTGCTGGAAGTCGGGATGCAGCTCGATCTGGTTGATGACGGGAACCACGCCGGTATCGCCGATGATGTGATCGAGATGGTCAGGATAGAAGTTCGATACGCCGATGGAGCGCACGCGCCCTTCCTCCCTCAGGCGCACGAAAGCCTTCCAGGTTTCGCGGTAGAGCCCGCGATGCGGCGATGGCCAGTGGATGAGATAGAGATCGATATACTCGCTGCCGAGCTTTTTCAGGCTGACCTCGAAGGCACGCAGCGCATTGTCATAACCCTGGTCGGTATTGCGCAGCTTCGTGGTGAGGAAGATATCCTTGCGGTCGACACCTGCCGACCGGATGCCTTCACCGACGCCCTCTTCATTGTCATAGCCGGAAGCCGTGTCGATATGACGATAACCGGCGGCAAGTGCGGTGCGCACGGTCGGAGCCGCGATATCCTGCGGGGTCTGCCAGACGCCGAGACCGACCTGGGGAATGGAATGTCCGTCATGGAAAGTGATGATGGGCTGAGTGGTCACAATATATCTCCGTAAGTTTGAAGATTGGCCAAGACTGAATTCGATGGGCACGAATTGGATGGGCATGATTTGAACCCGCGCGGCGGGTTTCCCTGGACGCATTGCAGCCTGCGCGTCCGGTCGAAAACCCATATAGGACAGAGAGCCCGCAATACAATCAGAGAACGCGAAGGATCGTTCCCTTTCTTAGGTAGGGCAGGATGCGGCGCATGTCGCGGGCGCTGATCGCGACACAGCCGGCGGTCGGCTCATATCCCGGCCGGATGAGATGGAAGAAAATCGCCGAGCCGCGGTTGCGCGCCCGTGACGTTACGTTCCAGTCGAGCACCAGGCAGATATCATAGAGTCCGTCCTTCCGCTTCATCTCCTCATGACTTGGCTTGAACGGTGCCTGGATCGGCCGGTTGTAGTTCGCATTGTCCGGCTGATCGCACCACAGCATGCCGGTGCGGATGCGCTTGATGGGCAGCGCCGAGGCAAGATGACCGTTTCGCTCGCCGCGCCGGAAGCCGTAGAGAAGCCGCATGCTGCCGATCGGCGTTGCTCCGTCGCCTTCCCGTTTTGTCACGGTGCGGCCGCTACGGCCGATCGCGGCTGGCAATACAAGTGGGCCAAAACGGACGATGGCCCTGCTTGTTTTGCCTGGTGCCGCCCGCACAACGAGCGTTGAGGGCCTGTCGCTTCGCTCTCGCCTTGTTTTTTCCATCTTTCTCGCATGTTGTTGAATTGCCTTGGGCTTCGATTGAAATCATATCAGGCCCCGAGCGGCAACCGCAGACCAGCAATCCTTGCCAAATGCGGAATTTGGCGTAGGAGTATCTGACAGAACGCAAGGACGCACCCGCATGACCGCACGCACCATTCTTCTGGTGGATGACGACGACGACCTTCGCCAGACGCTGACGGAGCAATTGTCGTTGTATGAGGAATTCACGGTTTTGCAGGAAGCGACCGCGGGCAAGGGGGTCCAGGCCGCCCGCTCCAACCCGGTCGATCTGCTGATCATGGACGTCGGTCTGCCTGATATGGACGGCCGCGAGGCGGTGAAACTGCTACGCAAGGGCGGCTTCAAGGCGCCGATCATCATGCTGACCGGCCACGACACGGATTCCGACACGATCCTCGGCCTTGAGGCCGGCGCCAACGACTACGTCACCAAGCCCTTCCGTTTCGCCGTGTTGCTCGCCCGCATCCGTGTGCAGCTTCGCCAGCACGAGCAGAGCGAGGACGCCACCTTCACGGTCGGCCCTTATCTCTTCAAGCCGAGCCAGAAGCTGCTGACGACCGACAACGGCCAGAAGATCAGGCTCACGGAGAAGGAAGCGGCAATCATCCGCTATCTCTACCGAGCCGAACAGAAGGTCGTCACCCGCGACGTACTGCTGGAAGAAGTCTGGGGTTACAATTCCGGCGTCACGACCCATACGCTGGAAACCCACGTCTACCGCCTGCGCCAGAAGATCGAGCGTGATCCGTCCAACGCCGAGATCCTCGTGACGGAGAACGGCGGCTACAAGATCATCCCGTAGAATGTCTCTTTCCGACGATATTCATCTGCTTTCGCAGCTGCCGCTCTTCAAGGACATGAACGACGACCAGCTCCGGCTGATCGCCTTCGGCGCCGACCGACGCGTGATCGCTGCCGGGCAGATGCTGTTTCGTCAGGGCTCGCCCGCCGAAAGCGCCTATGTGATCACCAGTGGCAGCCTGGAACTCAGCGTGACAGGCTCCGACGGCATGGGCCGGACCGAAGCCATCGCCGGCGCCGGAGCGCTGATCTCGGAACTGGCGTTGATCACGCTGGTGGAGCGCAAGTTCACGGCAATCGCACGCGAGGATACCGGCATCATCCGCATCACCCGGGCGCTGTTCCATCGTCTGATCGAGGAATATCCGTCGGCGGCGCGCATTATGGAAAACCGTATCCGCGACAGCATCGCCGATCTTGCTGCTCAGGCCGCAAGCCAGTTTAGCCGCTTCAGCTGAGCTTTCTCAGAGATTGAGATGCACGGTCACCGGCACATGGTCGGACGGCCGATCCCAGCCGCGCGCTTCCTTCAGCACCTCGATGCGCTGCAGATGCGGACCGAGATCGGGCGAGGACCAGATATGGTCGAGACGTCGGCCTTTGTCGGCAGCTTCCCAATCCTTCGCGCGGTAGCTCCACCACGTGTAAAGCTTCTCGTTGGCAGGCACATGCTGGCGCATGAGATCGTGCCAGCCGCCACGCTTCATCACCTCGAGCAGCCCATCGGTTTCGACGGGCGTGTGGCTGACGATCTTCAAAAGCTGTTTGTGAGACCAGACATCGTGTTCCAGCGGTGCAATATTGAGATCACCGACGAGAATGGCTGACGTGTTCGGCTCGGCGCTGGCCTTGAGGTTCTTCATCTCCTCGATGAAATCGAGCTTATGGCCGAATTTCGGATTGATCGTACGATCCGGCTCGTCGCCGCCAGCAGGAACATAAAAATTGTGCAGGCGGATACGCCGGTTGCCGCGCTCGAAGACCGCCGAAATATGGCGCGCATCGCCGACATTGCAGTAATCCTGCCGGTGATCCTCAGTCAGCGGCACACGGGAAGCGATGGCAACGCCATGATACCCCTTCTGGCCGTGGATGATGATGTGCTCGTAGCCCATGGCGCGCAGCGGCGCGAGCGGGAAGAGATCGTTCGTAACCTTGGTTTCCTGCAGGCAGAGGATATCGGGCCTGTGCTTCAGCACGAGCTGCTCGACGATCGGCATGCGAAGGCGCACCGAATTGATATTCCAGGTGGTGATTGAGAAGCTCATGCCATGCCCTTTCAGATCCCTCTGAAAAGGCTTTAGAGCAAAGGCGGTAACGAGAAAACCGGTCGCAGACAAAACCGGCCGGCGATCAACTGAAAAGCGTCACAGCATCAGGCTTAGAAGAGGTAGAGCGCTCTGTGCGTCCGAATGGAGAATGGACGCACAGCGCTTTAGTCGCGGTTTGCCGAAGTGCCTTTGATATCCTCATAGGGCACGCGGAAGACGCGATCCTCGAAGGCCATGCCGGTCTTGACGTTGAAGATCATCACGGACGTATCCTTGCCCTGATTGTCAGTGATCGTCCATTGACGCAGGTCATAGGTCTTCGGGTCAAACATCATAGTGATGGTCGAGTTGCCGAACACCGTATTGTTGCCGAGCGAAATCGTCGTCAGATCCGACTCTTCCTTTACGCCCTTCACCATGCCGGCGGAGAGATCGATATGGGGAGCAAGCAGCAGGCTGAGTGGCGTCTTGGAGAGCGGATAAAGATCCCAGGTCTTCAGTTTCACATTGCCGATGGCAACGTTTCTCCCGTCGGCGATGACGCGCATGGGCGACGGATCGTCATAGTTGAAACGCAGCTTGCCCGGGCGCTGGATAAAGAACTTGCCGCCCGTCTGTTCGCCGCGCGGGCCAAATTGCACGAATTCGCCCTGCATGGTGGCGACAGCGGAGAAATGATCGGCAATGGCCTGTGCCGTGACGCTGTTGGCGGCAGGGGCTGCCGCCTGGGCGAAAGCGGGAAACGGAACGGCGCTTGCAACGGCGGCAGCGGCAAAGACGCCAAGGACCTCGCGGCGGGTTACCGGCAGGCCGGAAAAGATGGATGCGGAGTTGGTCATGTGAACCTCCTGTATGCAATCTGAATGCCGCCGAAAGGCGGCGTCTTCAAGGCGCCGCCATTGCCCGGTGAAAGGTAACGGATTACATGCCCCGGGGTTTCCATCGGATGGGTTGCGCCGTCAAATTTTCCGTCGTCAGCGGTCGAGGATATCTCCGTCGGTCGGCACGAGGATTTCGCGTTTGCCGGCATGGTTGGCAGGGCCGATGATGCCCTCCTGCTCCATGCGTTCAACAAGCGAGGCAGCGCGGTTGTAGCCGATGCCCAGCCTGCGCTGGACATAGGAAGTGGATGCCTTGCCGTCCCGCAGGACGATGGCGACCGCCTGATCGTAGGGATCCTCTGAATCGGCAAGATTTGCCGTGCCGGCTGGACCGCCGCCATACTCGCCATCCTCGTCGTCATCGGCAGTGATGGCATCGAGATATTGCGGCGAACCCTGCGTCTTCAGGTAGGAGACGATTTCTTCGACCTCGACGTCTGACACGAACGGGCCGTGGACGCGCTGGATGCGGCCGCCACCTGCCATATAGAGCATGTCGCCCATGCCGAGCAGCTGTTCTGCACCCTGCTCGCCAAGGATCGTACGGCTGTCGATCTTCGAGGTCACCTGGAAGGAGATACGGGTCGGGAAGTTTGCCTTGATCGTGCCCGTGATGACATCGACCGACGGACGCTGCGTTGCCATGATGACATGGATACCTGCGGCGCGCGCCATCTGCGCAAGGCGCTGCACGGCGCCTTCGATATCCTTGCCGGCGACCATCATCAGGTCGGCCATTTCGTCGATGATGACGACGATATAGGGCATCGGCTGCAGGTCGAATTCCTCTGTCTCGTAGACCGCTTCGCCCGTCTGCCGGTCGAAGCCGGTCTGCACGGTGCGCGAGATCGTGTCGCCCTTGGCAAGCGCCTGCTCGACGCGCGTGTTGAAGCCATCGATGTTGCGCACGCCGATCTTCGACATCTTCTTGTAGCGCTCTTCCATCTCGCGGACGGTCCACTTGAGCGCCACGACAGCCTTCTTCGGATCGGTCACGACAGGCGAGAGCAGGTGCGGAATGCCGTCATAGACGGAGAGTTCCAGCATCTTCGGGTCGATCATGATCAGTCGGCATTGCTCCGGCGTCATGCGGTAGAGCAGAGACAGGATCATAGTATTGATGGCAACGGATTTACCGGAACCGGTGGTACCGGCCACCAGCAGATGCGGCATCTTCGCGAGATCGGCGATGACGGCTTCGCCGCCGATCGTCTTGCCAAGCGCCATCGCGAGCTTCGCCTTGGAGCCTTCGAAGTCGCGTGACCCTATCAGTTCACGCAGATAGACGGTTTCGCGCGTTTGGTTCGGCAATTCGATACCGATTGCGTTACGGCCCGGCACAACGGCGACGCGGGCGGCGATCGCGCTCATCGAGCGGGCGATATCGTCGGCAAGGCCGATGACACGGGAAGACTTGATGCCGGGAGCCGGCTCCAACTCGTAGAGCGTGACAACCGGGCCCGGCCGGACGTGGATGATCTCGCCCTTGACGCCAAAATCCTCCAGAACGCCTTCCAGCATGCGGGCATTCTGCTCCAAGGCATCGGCCGAGAGCGTGGAATCGCGCACCACATTCTTGGGTTCCGCGAGCAGATGCATGGACGGAAGCTGAAAACCTTCCGGCCGGATGAACGAACCCTGCGCCTCGCGTTCGACGCGGGCGCCGGGCTTCGGACGGGCCGAGGCGGGAATAACGCGCGGTTCGGGTTTACCGGCCGATTTTGCCGGCGCGCGAATCGTCCAGTCATCGTCGTCGTCCGGCAGGATATCGGCCGGACGCGGCGGCATATCGGTGTCGAACGGCGGATCGTCGTCCTCATCGTCATCGTCGTTGAGCGAGACGGAGGGAGCCGAGACGACCCGGCGGCCAGATGCGGCGCGCGGGTCCATGGAGGGATCCATCCGTTCGCCCCGCGCTGCGGGCTTGGCGCGCACCGGCTCGTTCAGCGTACCGAATTCGTCGTCGTTGAAATCATAGGGCGATTCGAAATCGCTCTGGCGGCGCTTACGCGGTCCCATACCGAAAAGCCTTCGGAAACGCGCCTGGTTCATGTACCAGGCATGCGTCATGGCGCCGCTAAAGGCCATCCAGCGGGATCCGTCATCGTCCTCGTCCTCATCGCCGACGACACGCACTTTGCTGCGGGTATCGACATATTCCTCTTCTTCGTCCTCCTCATCGAGCTCGGTGCGGCCGACGATGCCGGCAGCAAAGAGCATCATCCACGCGGTCGGAACGGCGAAGATACAGCCGACGGCGGTGGCGAAGACACCTGTCGGATAAGCGCCGACGAAGAGTGCAGGAAAACGCAGGATCATGTCGCCGATAACGCCGCCGATGCCGTTCGGGATCGGCCAGGTGAGCGGAGGCGGGAAACAGCCGATGACGGCGGAGGAAAACACTGTGCCGGCAAGCCAGGCTCCGGCGCGCGCCGGAATGCGGCTGATGCGGCGGCCGGAAATCAACGCCAGCGCCCAGGCAACGATCGGCAGCATCCCAACGACGCTTGCCAAACCCAGGAATTGCATGGCGACGTCGGCAAAGGCAGCACCACTAGAACCGAGTACATTGGTCGGCAGGTTGCCGGTAGCGTAGGAATAGCTGGGATCGGTGACGTTCCAGGTCGCAAGTGCTGCAACCGCGAGCGCTAAGAGCAGGAAGATCGCAAAGCCGATGAGAGCCTGGATCTGCCGCAGCATGAATGCCGAGAAGGAGAACCGGTCAGGACGGCCATCCATTGCCGGCGACGTGCTTCTTGCCATGTTCTAACCCGTCCAATGCCTGAGGGCACGCGAATCGCCAATACTTCGCCGCGCCAAATGCGTCCGCTCCACCTAATCAGAGCGGGGTTAAAGCGATGTTAACCATGCATATGGCGGATCGCTAAAAAGAAAAAAGCCCGAACCTTGGAAGGTCCGGGCCAAGAGCGGCTTATTGTTGGATAGGCCGCGACGGGCTGTTCAGCGGCGCCCTTGTGCCGGGCGCCGCAAACCCTGTGATCAGGAGTGGTAAGCGGCTTCGCCGTGCGTTGCGAGGTCGAGACCTTCGCGCTCGGCTTCGACCGGAACGCGCAGGCCGATGACGACGTCGACGATCTTGTAGAGGATCGCCGAGCCGATGCCCGACCAGGCGATCGTGATCAGTACGCCCTTGAGCTGATTGAAGACCTGTGCACCCGTGCCCAGATAAGTGGCTGCGAAGTCGGGCGTCGAATAGTCGACGATACCAGCGCCGCCGAGAGCCGGGTTGACGAGACTGCCGGTGCCGATGGCGCCAAAGATACCGCCAATGCAATGGACGCCGAAGACATCGAGCGAGTCGTCATAGTTGAACTTGTTCTTCACGACGTCGACGAAGAAGTAGCAGACCGGTGAGACGAGGAGACCGAGAACGATCGAACCCATCGGCCCGGCGAAACCGGCAGCCGGGGTAACGGCAACGAGACCGGCAACGGCACCCGAAGCGGCACCGAGCATGGAAGCCTTGCCGCGGGTGAAGCTTTCAACGATGCACCAGGAAACAGCGGCAGCAGCCGTTGCGACGAAGGTGTTGATCATTGCGAGCGATGCATAGCCGTTGGCTTCGAGGTTGGAGCCGGCGTTGAAGCCGAACCAGCCGACCCAGAGAAGCGAGGCACCCACCATCGTCAGGGTCATGGAGTGGGGAGCCATGATTTCCTTCTTATAGCCCGTGCGCTTGCCGAGCATGATGGCGCCGATCAGGCCGGCGACACCGGCATTGATGTGAACGACCGTACCGCCTGCGAAGTCGATCGCGCCGAGGGAGAAGATGAGACCGGACGGGCCGCTATAGGCGCTCGGGCCGCCCCAGAACCAGACCATGTGCGCCATCGGGAAGTAGACGAAGGTGACCCAAAGGACGACGAAGAGCATGACGGCCGAGAACTTGATACGCTCGGCAAAGGCGCCGACGATCAGGGCCGGCGTGATGCAGGCGAAGGTCATCTGGAAGCAGATGTAGGTGAGTTCCGGAATGGCCACGCCCTTGGAGAAGGTCTCGACGAGCGAAGACGGCGTCACACCGGCAAGGAAAGCCTTGGAGAAGCCGCCGACGAAGCTGTTCAGCGAGCCGCCATCCGTGAAGGCGAGCGAATAGCCGTAGGTGACCCAGATGATCATGACGACGGCCGTGATCATGAAGACCTGCATGAGAACCGACAGCATGTTCTTGGCGCGGACGAGGCCGCCGTAGAACAGCGCCAGGCCCGGGATGGTCATCAGGAGAACGAGCACCGTGGAAATGAGCATCCAGGTGTTGTCGCCCTTATCCATCGTCATGGCTGGAGCGGCGGCTGCAGCATCGGCAGCTGCCGGGGCGGCTTCCTGCGCGAAGGCAACGACCGGCGCCAGCAGAGCGGCGGAAAGCGCGCCAAGTCGCGTCAGGTTAGAGGAAAACTTCGAAATTGACATTGGAAATAGCTCCTTGATCTGCCGTTCTTTTTACAGCGCTTCTGAATCGGTTTCGCCCGTACGGATGCGCACGGCATGGTCGATCGAGTAGACGAAGATTTTGCCGTCGCCGATCTGGCCGGTCTTGGCAGATGCTGCGATGGCCTCTACCGCCTTGTCGACGATTTCGGATGCGACCGCGATTTCGATCTTGAGCTTCGGCAGGAAGCTGACTGCATATTCAGTACCGCGATAGATTTCAGTGTGTCCCTTCTGACGACCGTAGCCCTTCACTTCGGTTACGGTCAGGCCCTGAATACCGATCGCCGTGAGGGCCTCGCGGACCTCATCGAGCTTGAACGGCTTGATAATGGCCATCACAATTTTCATCTGGTTTCCCATCCTTCGTTATCCCTCGGCGCGGAGCCGACTCTCCTTGCCGCTGACTGTTTCTTCAACAGCGACCGGCGATAGACATTCAAAGGACGTGCCAGATTCGTGACAGTCTATAAGTTATTGAAATATAAAGATTATAATTGGGAACGCCAATAAACAGGCAGATGATGGGCCAATAAGCGCACAAATAATGCGCAAATTTATAAAGATGCCTACTATTTATTCATTTGCCTTTTTCCGAATCAGGCCCTCCTGCGCCACCGACGCGATCAGCGCACCGGATCGCGTAAACAGGCTGCCACGGGTCAGTCCTCGGGCGCCTGAGGCTGATGGACTGTCCTGCGTGTAGAGCAGCCAGTCGTCGAGCTTGTCCGGCCTGTGAAACCACATCGCGTGGTCAAGGCTTGCGACCTGCAAATTCTGATCGAAGATGGACGTTCCATGGGCATGCAGCGACGCGTCGAGCAGCGTCATGTCTGAGAGATAGGCAAGTACGGCAGCCTGATAAAGCCGGCTGTCCGGCACGGGACCGGTGGCGCGAACCCAGACATCCTGACGCGGCTCGAGCTTCTCGCGGGTGAAATAGTGCTTGAGCGAGATCGGCCTGATTTCGATCGGCCTTTCGCGCTCCCAATATTTGCGCACTGCCGCCGGCGCATGGGCGAGGTACTGTTCCTTGATCTGCTGTTCGCCGAGCAGCGTTTCCGGCATCGGCACTGATGGCATGGGGATCTGGTGATCGAAGCCCGCCTCTTCCACCTGGAACGAGGCCGACAGCGCAAAGATCGCCCTGCCGTGCTGGATCGCGACGGCCCGGCGCGTATTGAAGCTCGATCCGTCGCGGATACGCTCGACCTGATAGATGATCGGCACGGAGGGATCGCCAGGACGCATGAAATAGGCATGCAGAGAGTGAATGAAACGTTCGTCATCGACGGTCCGGTGAGCCGCCATCAGCGCCTGCGCGATCACCTGTCCGCCGAACACCCGCTGCCAGCCGACCTGCGGGCTGCGGCCTCGGAAGATATCGACCTCGATCGGCTCGATATCGAGCGTCGAAATCAACGTTTCCATAGCGGTGGGCTTGTCCGTTTGCTCCGTCATTTTGTTCGGCTCCCGGCGGTAGGAAGTGGCAGTGTGATGATCTATATAGATCGCATCTGATCGTAGAAAGTAACAGGAGCGGATGATGCTGGATTTGCTGGTTGTGGGCGGAGGTTATGTCGGCCTGTCCGTGGCAGTGGCGGTCAAGCAGGCTGCACCTCACCTTGACGTCGCCGTCGTCGAAGCCGCACCCGAACATGTCTGGCAGAAAGACATGCGCGCCTCCGCCATCATCGCCGCTGCAACGAAGATGCTTGAGGTCTTCGGCATCTGGGCCGAGATCGAGCCGGAGGCCCAGCCGATCACCAAGATGATCGTCACCGACTCCAAGATGTCCGATCCCGTCCGTCCGATTTTCCTGACCTTCAACGGTGAAGTGGCCGAGGGCCGGCCGTTTGCCCACATGATCCCCAATGTCGTCATGGTCGGCGCGCTGCGCGGCGTCTGCGAACGGCTCGGCATCGAGATCCGCCACGGCCTCAGCGCCACGGGCCTGACGACCGGTGATACCAATATCGAGGTCAGCCTGTCCGACGGCAGCACGCTGCAATCGCGCCTGCTGGTTGCCTGCGACGGCGTGCGCTCCAGGCTGCGCGACTTTGCCGGCATCAAGACCGTCACCTGGGATTATGGTCAGTCCGGCATCGTCACAACCGTCGAGCATGAGCGCCCGCACAATGGCTGTGCCGAAGAGCACTTCCTGCCCTCCGGCCCCTTCGCCATCCTGCCGCTACGCAACAACCGGTCATCGCTGGTCTGGACCGAGCGGACGAACGATGCCAACAGGCTCGTTGCCGCCGACGATCTGGTTTTCGAGGAGGAACTGGAGCGCCGCTTCGGCCACAAGCTCGGCACTCTCAAGGTCGTCGGCGACAAGCGCGCCTTTCCGCTTGGCCTGACACTCGCCCGCTCCTTCGTCGCACCGCGCTTCGCGCTTGCCGGCGATGCCGCACACGGCATCCATCCGATTTCCGGCCAGGGCCTCAATCTCGGCTTCAAGGATGTGGCGGCACTTGCCGAAACCATCGTGGAAGCCGATCGCCTCGGCCTGGATATCGGCGCCATCAACATTCTCGAGCGCTACCAGAGCTGGCGCCGTTTCGACACCTTCCGCATGGGCGTCACGACCGATGTGCTGAACCGGCTCTTTTCCAACGATATGGCGCCAATCCGCATCGCCCGCGACTTCGGCCTCGGCATCGTCGATCGCCTGCCCGGTCTGAAGTCCTTCTTCATCGGCCAGGCTGCGGGAACGACAGCCAAGGACAATCCGCGACTGCTCTCAGGCGAAACGATTTGAAATGAGAGCAATTCCAGCAAAGGGTGCAGCGGTTTTGGAATTGCATAAAAACAAAGAAATTCTCTAGAAATCAGTCCTCGAGCGTGCGCGCTTCCGAAACCAGCATGATCGGAATGCCGTCCCTGATCGGATAGGCAAGCCGCGCCTTTTCCGAAACCAGCTCATTATGCTCGCGGTCATAGGAAAGCCGCCCCTTGGTGAGCGGGCAGACGAGAAGTTCGAGAAGTTTGGGATCGACCCGGCTCAGCTTTTCGTCCACGGCGCCTCTACTGCAACACGGTGTCGGAATCGCCGAAAACGCGAGCGAGCACGATTTCGGTAATGGCGATCAGGGTTTCCGCCCTGGTCTTCAGGTCGGGTGCCTCAAGGAGCGCCTGCTTTTCGGCCGGGCCGAAGGGCGACATCATGGCGAGCGAATTGACGAGGGTGAGGTTGCTGGCGCGCTCCACACTCTCCCAGTCCGCCTCCAGCTTGTTGGCGTCGAGATAGGCCTTGAAGGCCGTCAGCAGCGCATTGCGGTCGACGGCATCCTCCTCGTTTTCGGCCGAAAGGTCCGATATGAACGGCGCGATACGGAAAGTGCGGAACGGCTGGCCGTGCGATCGCTCCCCCAGCAGCCGGAAACGGCATACGCCCGTCAGCGAGACGATATAACGCCCATCACCGGTTTCGGCATAGGAGGTGATCCGGCCAAGGCAGCCGACAGCTGCAAGTTCCGGCGCATGCGCCTTGTCCTCATGTTCGCCGTGCGCCGGCTGCACCATGCCGATCAGACGGTTTCCGGTGAGCGCAGCATCGAACATCGCAAGATAACGCGGTTCGAAGATATTGAGAGGCAACTGCCCGGCAGGCAGGAGAAGCGCACCTGTCAGGGGGAAAACAGCAATTTCGTCCGGTAGATCGCCGGGCTTCAGGTATCTGGCATTGCCCACTTGCATGAAGACTGGTCCCGCACTCTTGCGACGGGCGCGTCTAACGCGTCCGCCCTGACGAGAAATGTGGTGCCCTTGTCTGAAAACGCAAGGGCGAAGGTGCAAACTCAGGAAAACAGGATCGAGGAAAGCTTGCGGCGGGCCGAAACCGTCGCCGGATCCTTGAAACCCCAGACCTCGAAGAACTGCAGGAGCTGGCGGCGGGCGCCGTCATCATCGAAGGTGCGGTCCTTGCGCATGATGGTGAGCAGATGCTCGGCTGCCTCATCGCGCTTACCTTCGACATTGAGGATCTTGGCAAGCTTCAGGCGCGCTTCATGATGATCGGGGTTCAAAGCCAACTCACGTTCCAGGGCGATCGGATCGCCGAGCTTGCGGGCTTCTTCGATTTGGTCGAGCTTCTTCAGAACCGCCTGAATGCCGGTATCCTTGGCAAGCTCTTCCGGCAGCTCGCTCAGCATCTGGCGGGCCTCACCATGCTGACCAGCCACAATCAAGCACTCCGCCACGCCGGCAAGCGCCTTGGTGTTTTCCGGATCGGCCTGCATGACGGCACCATAAAGCTGTCCCGCTTCATTGATGTTCCCGGCAGCAAGCAACTCGCCAGCTTCGGTGAGAACCCCCTCGATCTCAGCAGCCTGATCGGCGCCTGCAGGACCTGCAAGGCGATCGATGAACTGGCGGACCTGGCTTTCCGGCACCGCACCCATGAAGCCGTCGGCCGGGCGGCCGTTGACAAAGGCGATGACGGCGGGAATGGACTGAATGCCGAGCTGGCCGGCGATCGACGGATGATCGTCGATATTCATCTTGACCAGCTTGACGCGGCCCTGCCCCTCGTTGACGACCTTTTCAAGCACCGGCGTCAGTTGCTTGCACGGACCGCACCAGGGCGCCCAGAAATCGACCAGCACCGGCTGGTTGCGCGATTCCTCCAGAACATCCTTGGTGAAATTCGCTGTCGTCGTGTCCTTGATATGGCCGCCCTCCACCGCAGGCTGCGGTGTCGTGCCGAAACTTGCCGTTGCCGACATCTGGTTGCCGAAGGAGCCGTTATAGGGATTGTCGCTGCCGCTCATAGATATCTCCCGCCGCGCCGATCTGCCGGCGTCTCTCTGATAGCGCTAAAATCGTATGTCAGGACGTCACTTTCAAGACAAGCGGCTTATGCCCTGTCGCTTCCATGAATCGTATCAGATCGGCGCTGGCGAGCGAAGTCGTCGCGTCGTTGGAGAGTGGATGGCAGTTGATGATGTCATCATGCATAAGATGCGCATCGAGCACGAAGGTGACATTGTTGCCGGTATCGTTGATCGCGCCGAGCGCGGTCACAGCGCCCGGAATGACACCAAGATATTCCATCAGCTTCTCGGCTTTGCCAAAAGAGACGCGTCCGGAAGCGCCGATGATGGTATGGACCTGCTTGAGGTCGACGACGGCATTTTCCTCCACGGTCAGCAGGAAATAACGATCTTTCTTGTCCTTCACGAACAGGTTCTTGGTGTGTCCGCCGGGGATCTCGTCCCGCAGCGCCGCCGATTCGGCTACCGTGAAGACGGGCGCATGGTCCTTGGTACTGTGGGCGATGCCGAGGCCATCGAGAAAGGCGAGAAGATCCTGGCGAGTCTTGGGCTTGTTTTCGGTCATCATCATTCCATCAGACAAGAGTAAGGCAGATTGGACTGTCTGCTTAAGTCCGCCTCGCGAGCTTGGCAATCTTCAGGACCGACGCGTTGCCCTGCATTCGCGGCGTTTCCGAAGCCGGTTCTCCGCCATCCGAACTTTTCTTCGTTTTTCCGTCATTTCCCTGTTGCATTTGAAAATCGTTTGGGCGATATAGCGCCCGTCGCCGCAAGGTGGCGCCCACGGTCCGCTACTTACTACCCCGGACCTGTGTGGATTGAGCGGGTGTAGCTCAGGGGTAGAGCACAACCTTGCCAAGGTTGGGGTCGAGGGTTCGAATCCCTTCGCCCGCTCCAGTTTCTCAAAACTTTCCCAACCGATTAAATGAAAAGTGCGGCTCGCTACGCCCCACGTTGGCTATTTCCGCGGATCGAGCAGGTCGCGCAGGCCGTCGCCGAGAATGTTGAATCCGAGCACGGTGACCATGATCGCAAGGCCCGGAAAGAGCGACATATAGATGTTGAGGCCGAGATAATTGCGGCCATCGCTCATCATCGCTCCCCATTCCGGAAGCGGCGGCTGCGCGCCGAGCCCGAGGAAGGAAAGACTTGCGGCCGAGAGGATGACCGTGCCTGCCGTCAGCGTCGATTGCACGATGATCGGGCCGATCGCGTTGCGCAGGATGTAATG
The DNA here is from genome assembly GCF_056405875.1 of Rhizobium sp. P1_E6. NCBI lineage: Bacteria > Pseudomonadati > Pseudomonadota > Alphaproteobacteria > Hyphomicrobiales > Rhizobiaceae > Rhizobium > Rhizobium sp. P1_E6. Next base: position 44,604 of record NZ_JBFUBG010000018.1, read on the forward strand.
CGTCATGATTCGGTGGCGCGACACGCCGAGCGAGATCGCCGCTTCGACATAATCCATCGCCTTGAGGCCGAGCGTCAGGTTGCGGCTGAGCCGCGCATAGACCGGCACCGAAAAGATCGCGATGGCGATCAGCAGGTTCACCAGGCTGGTGCCGAGCACGCTGACGATCAAGATGGCAAGCACGATGCCCGGGAAGGCGAAGAGGATATCCATGCACCACATGATCGCCTGGTCGACATAGCGCCCGGTCATGCCCGAGACAATGCCGAGCGGCACGCCGACGACGACAGCGAGCCCGACGCTGAGGACGACCTCTAAAAGCGAGATACGAGCACCGTAGAGCACGCGGGCGAAAATATCCCGGCCATTGTCATCGGTGCCGAAGGGGTGCTCCCAGGATGGTTCCAGCATGGTCGAAAGCAGATCCTGAGAATAGGGATCGGCCGAGGTGACGAGCGGCGCAAAGATTGCCATCAGCACGATGATGCCGATCAGCCCGCCGCCGATAGTGATGCCCTTATGCGTCGCAAGCCAGCGCAAGGCGCGGCGCATACCGCTGCTGCCGGTCGCAACCTTTTCCGCTTCGCTCACCGCCATCAGTCGAACCTTATCTTCGGGTTGAGCGCAGCGATCATCATTTCCGCCAGGAAATTCATGACGACGACGCCTGTCACAGCGACCAGCGTCACACCCTGAATGACCGGATAGTCGCGATAGCGCACGGAATCGACCAGCAGGCGACCGATGCCCGGCCAGTTGAAGACCGATTCGGTGACGACGGCGCCGCCGATCAGACTGCCGAAATTCAGGCCGGCGATGGTGACGATCGGGATCAGCGCGTTGCGCAGCGCATGGCTCCAATAGATTGAGCTAGGCGCCACACCCTTGGCCCGCGCCGTGCGGATATAATCCTGCGCCAGCACCTCGATCATGCTGGAGCGCGTCATGCGGGCGATGACAGCCATCGGCAGCACCGCGAGCGTGATCGACGGCAGGATGAAGCTCTTCCATGAGGTGGCGCCGAGAAGCGGCAACCAACCGAGACTGACGGAGAACGTATTCATCGCCATCAGCGCCAGCCAGAAATTGGCGATGGAAGCGCCGGCGATGGCAAGCAACATCACGGCCTGGTCCGGCCAGCCATGCCGGTAGATCGCGCCGATCATGCCGGCCGGGACACCGATGGCGATCGCCAGCAGATAGGCGGTGATCGCAAGGCCGAGCGTAAAGGGCATCCGCTCGGCGATTTCATCGACGACAGGCAGCTTCGACTTGAGGGACATGCCGAGATCGCCCCTGACGGCGCCATAGGCAAACGAACCATATTGTTCGGCGATGCTGCGGTCGAGCCCCAGCCGGGCGCGCATATTATCGACCGCTTCCTGCGTGGCTTCGGGGCCGGCCATCATGCGGGCCGGATCACCGGGAAGCGCGCGGATGGCGATGAAGATGAGCAGCGACACGCCGATCAGGATCAGCGGCAACGCGAGCAGCTTCTTGAGAAGATAGGCTTTCATCGGACCGTCATTGTCAGTGATCGGACGGACGACGCAATACGCAGCCCGCCCGGATACGCATCAGTCCTTGGTGGCTTCCTTGACCACGACTTGGCCTCCCGGGATGACCCAGGCACCCTTCACGTTATTGCGGGCAGCATAGAGATCCTGCGTCGTATAGAGGAGAACGTGCGGCGCCTGCTCGTTGACCTCCTTTTGGGCATCGACATAGACCGCGTTGCGCGCCTTCTCGTCCAGTGTCGAGGCCGCCTTGTCGATCAGCTCGTCGAGCTTCGGATCGTTGAAGAAGCCGAGATTGGCGCTGGCAGGCGAAGCACTTGCCGAATAGTAGAGCGGCCGGAACTGCAAGTCGGCGCCGTTGACGCCGGAAGACCAGGAGGCGATCACCGAACCCGTATTGGCAGCCGCCTTGCCGGCCGGATCAGCAAAGGCGGCCTTTGCCCAGACACCGCTTTCCATGCGCTGAACGTCAAGCTTCACCCCGGCCTTCGCCCACATGGCCTGCAGCAGTTCGCCAATGCGTGCCTCGGGCTCCTGCACGATGGTGGTCATCGAGAAACCATCGGGATAGCCGGCATCGGCGAGCAGCTTCTTCGCCTTGTCGACGTCATAGGTGTAGGGCGCAAGCGTCTTGTCATAGCCGGGCGTGACCGGCGCCAACGGCGAATTTGCCGGCGTCGCATTGCCCTGCATGATCGCCTTGACGAGGCCGTCCCGGTCGGTCGCATAGTTCAGAGCCTGGCGCACACGCACATCGTCGAGCGGCTTCAGCTTGGTGTTGAGCGAAACCCAGAACACTGCCGAACCATCCGACTTGTTGACCTTCATGTCCGAGTTGGCCGCGAGCTGCTTGGCAAAGGCGGCCGGCAGCGGATTGACGATATCGGCATCACCCGTCTGCAGCGCCATGTTCATGACCGACGGCTCGGCCGTCCAGGTCCACTTGATCTCGTCGGCACCTTTCGGGGCGCCTCCCCACCAATCGGTGTTCTTCGTTTCCAGTACATATTCGCCGGACTTGTATTCCTGCAGCTTGTAGGGACCGGTGCCGACTGCCTTGCTGCCGATCGTGCCGGCAGCATCTGCGGTCGGGCTGACCATGAGGCAGGCGCCTGTGGTCAGGAGCGCGAGAAAGGCCGGATAAGGCTTTTTAAGCTTGAACTGCACCGTGGAAGGATCGATAGCGCTGACACTGTCGATGAAGGTGCGCAGACGGCCGCTGGCGGCAAGACCGCGCTTGGTGTCGAGATGGCGTGTAAAGTTCTTGACCACGGCATCGGCATCGAACGGAGTGCCGTCATGGAATTTTACGCCCTGGCGCAGCTTGAAGGTCCACACGATGCCGGCATCGTCGCTCGACCACTCCGTAGCAAGCGCAGGCTGGAGAGTAAGGCCTTTGGCGCGGGCGAGAAGCCCCTCATACATCGGGTCCAGAACCGCGGCCGTGAACGTCGCGGTCTGATCGCCCGGATCCATCGAGCGCGGCGCTTCGGTCTGCATGACCGTCAGCGTGGAAGCGAAGGCAGAAAACGGCACAAACAGCGCTCCGGCGACGGCGCAGCTCAATGCAAACTGGCGAGTGCTAATAAATTTCTTGCGAATGATTTCCATTGGTTCACCCTCTTGTTGATTCTTGAAGCCGCCTTTCGGTCGGCCTTGATCAATTTTTGTAATTTATTTTGATTGATTGGTTCATTTTGTGAACTTATTGTCAAGGCAAAATCAGAAGCAACAGGGTCAGGAATTGAATGTTCAACTCATCGCAGCGCGAGCTTCTGCGGGTCATAAGCGAGTCCGGTCCCCTCAGCCGGACCGACCTTGCGGCCGCGATCGGGCTGAGCAAGGCGGCGATGAGCGGCATTGCCCGCGAGCTGATCGAGCGCGGCGTGCTGCATGAAACGGAAACGGTCTACGGCCAGGGCCGTCCCTCCGTCCTGCTCGACCTGAAACCCGAATGCGCCTTCTTCATCGGCATCTCGCTTTTGGAAGATCCTGCGCCGATGATCCTCAGCGACCTCAACGGCAATATCATCGCCCGTCAGCAGCTGCCCCATTCCCGCGACCCCAAGGTCATCGCCAATGCCATCGCCTACTGCCTGCCGGAAATCCTGAAGGGCCACCCGCAGGCAAGCTCGAAGCTTGCCGGCATCGGCGTGGCGCTGTCCGGCTTCGTCGATGAAAAGCAGGCAACCTGCGTACAGTCCACCCTGCTCGGCTGGCAGGACGTACCGCTCGCCGATATCATCCGTCAGGCGAGCGGCGTCGACACCTTCATCGAGAACGACGCCAAGGCCGTGGCCGTCAGCGAGAAGCTCTTCGGCATTGCCCGCGACACGCCGAATTTCTCGGTCGTTTCACTCGGAGACGGCATCGGCTGCGCCCATTTCATCGACGGCAGGCTCTATCGCGGCAATCATGGCGGCGCCGGCGAAATCGCCCATGCGACGATAGAGCCGGGCGGCGCGCCCTGCCGCTGTGGCAAGCGCGGCTGCCTGGATACCATTGCTTCCATGAAGGCGATCAAGGAAATGGCGCGAACCGCCGGCCTGAAATGCGCCTCGCTGTCGGAACTGGAAGAGGAAGCCTCGCACGGCACGGCCGAGGCGATCGCCATCATCCACAAGGCCGGCGCAGCACTCGGCCTGGCGATCTCGCATCTGATCCAGATGAACGATCCCGGCATGATCCTCGTCACCCACGTCGATGGCTCCTTCGATGGCCTGTTCGGCACGGTCGTGCAACAGGCGATCGAAGCCAATGTTCTCCCGCGTTATGCCGGCCAGACGCCAATCCGCACCCGCCGCGTCGATAGCGACGTCTGGGCGCGGGGGGCTGCCAGCATCGCCGCCCATAATTTTCTGATTGGTCCCAATATAAGCTGAGGTTTCCCATGCGCATCGCCGTCGGTGGCATTCACATCGAATGCAGCACGTACAATCCCGTCCTGAACGAAGAGAAGGATTTCCGGGTGGTGCGCGGAGAGGAACTGCTGGCCGCTCCCTACTTTGCGTTCCTTCGGGATTACGATGCCGAATTCCTGCCGACGATCCATGCCCGCGCGATTGCCGGCGGCCCGGTCGCACGTCACACCTATGAGGCCTTCAAGGCCGAATTCCTCGAGCGCCTGAAACCGCTTCTGCCGCTCGACGGCCTCTATCTCGCCATGCACGGCGCCATGTATGTCGAGGGCATGGAGGATGCGGAAGGCGACTGGATCAGCGCGGCCCGCGCGCTCGTCGGCGATGATTGCATGGTTTCGGCAAGTTACGACCTGCACGGCAACGTCACCCAGCGCATCCTCGACGCGCTCGACATGTACTCCACCTATCGCACCGCGCCCCATATCGATGTCGAGGAAACCATGCGCCGCTCGGTCTCCATGCTGGTGAAGAGCCTGAAGACCGGTGTGAAGCCCACCCTGCTGTGGGCCCCGATCCCGGTCGTCCTGCCGGGTGAACGCACCAGCACCGTCGATGAACCGGCAAAGAGCCTCTATGCCGAACTGCCCGGCATCGATACGCTTGACGGCGTCTGGGATGCCTCGCTGATGGTCGGCTACGTCTGGGCCGACGAGCCCCGCGCCACGGCTGCCGCCATCATGACCGGCACGGACCGCGCGGTTCTGGAGCGCGAGGCAAAACGTCTGGCAAAAGCCTATTGGGAGGTGCGCGCAGAATTCATCTTCGGCTGCGAAACCGGCTCGATCGAGGAGTGCGTCGCCAAGGCGATCGCCAGCCCTACCGGCCCCGTCGTGCTTGCCGAATCCGGCGACAATCCGACTGGCGGCGGCGTGGGCGATCGCGCCGACGTATTGGCCGAGCTGATTGCAAAGGGCGCCACCGGCGTGGTCTTCGCCGGCATCGCGGACAAGGCTGCCACCGACACCTGCTATGCTGCCGGTATGGGCGCTGCGTTGGAGCTGACGGTCGGCGCCTCGCTCGATACCAAGGGCAGCAAGCCGTTGACGGGACGCTTTACTGTGAAGTTCCTGCACGAGACCGCAGATACTGCCGACCGCCAAGCCGTCGTTTCCATTCGCGGCATCGATCTGGTGCTTTCGGCCAAACGCCGCCCCTACCATAACATCGTCGATTTCACCCGCCTCGGCCTCGATCCGCGGACGGCCAAAATCATCGTGGTCAAGTCCGGCTATCTCTCGCCGGAACTTGCGCCGATCGCCAATCCGAGCCTGATGGCGCTTTCGGCCGGCGTTGTCGACCAGTTCGTCGAGCGCCTGCCGCGCCTGCGCAAGCAGCATCCGACCTACCCCTTCGACAAGGACTTTGCCTTCGAACCGCAGACCTTCCCGTCCGCACGATCCGCCAAGCGCTGAAGCGTCGTACCAATTACGTTTTGGTTCGGCACGCCGGATGAAGCCGTTGGTCGCTTGAAATCGTGCATTCGGCCTTCGCATCTGCCGCAAAACCATGCTGCACGGCGAAAAAACAGGCAGATATTTATCTGCACAAAAAAGCGCTTGACGATTGGTCGAATTTGGTTTGCACTGAACCAATATCAAATTGGTTCGGGCGGCAATGGACGAAACGCAGGGCAATTCCAACTATGCGCTGGAGAAGCTGAGAGCTCTCCTGCAATCGGATAGTCTTGACGCGGACGGCAAGCTGCCGACAGAACGCACCCTCTCCGAAATGCTCGGCGTCAGCCGCCGCTCCATCCGCCGCGCACTGGAAGTGCTGGAAGCCGAAGACCGCATATGGCGCCGGCAAGGCTCCGGCACCTTCGCCGGCAAGCGGCCGGACGAATGGAGCAGTCAAGTCGATTCCATCGTCGCTGAAACCGATTTCATGGAGATCATGGAGGTGCGTCTCCGCGTCGAGCCGCAGCTCGTCCAGCTTGCCGCCATGCGCGCCAAGGCGGCGGAGATCGAACGCATGTACGATCTGGTAGAGAAGATCTACGAGAGCACCGATGCTGATGGTCGCGAGTTGTGGGACGGTACGCTGCATCGACAGATCGCGCAGTGCGCGGGCAACCAGTTCTTCCTGACGATTTTCGACGTCATCAATCGCGTACGCCAGGACCCCGCCTGGCAGATGATCCGCGAGCGCGCCCGCAGCATAAGCCGCACACGTGAAGTCACGCATGGCCAGCACAAGGCCATCGTCGACGCCATTGCCGCGCGCGATCCGGCCAGGGCAGGCGAGGCCATGCGCCAGCATCTGCTGACCCTGCAGGAGAGCCTCATCCGCATCACCTCGCTGGATCACGGTGAAACGGGCGCCGAGAAGGCCAGCTGAACGCGAAGGAAGACCTGCGGAGCCATAACTCGCCGGCTTCCAACGACAGCGTGAAACAACAACATAACAGAGGAGAATGGAATGAAATTCGCCAAATTATTAACGACCGCCGCAACGGCAGCGCTGTTTGCGTTTCCGGCTTTCGCGGTCGACCTGAAGATCGGCCTGCAGGACGACGCTGATGTGCTCGATCCGGCTCAGTCGCGCTCATTCGTGGGCCGCATCGTTTATACCGCGATGTGTGACAAGCTGGTCGACGTTTCGCCGGATTTGAAGATCGTGCCGCAGCTTGCGACCGAGTGGAACTGGTCAGCCGATGGCAAGGAGCTCACCATGAAGCTCCGTCAGGGCGTAAAATTTCAGGATGAGACGCCTTTCAACGCTGAGGCCGTCGTCGCTACCATCGAGCGAAACATCACCCTGCCGGAATCCCGTCGAAAGAGCGAGCTTGCCTCCGTCGCCAAGGTCGAGGCCACCGGCGAATACGAAGTCAAGTTCACGCTGAAAAGCCCGGACGTCTCCCTTCTCGCCCAACTTTCCGACCGCGCCGGCATGATCGTCTCGCCGAAGGCAGCGAAGGAACTTGGCGCCAAGTTCGGCGACCATCCGGTCTGCGCCGGCCCGTTCAAATTTGTCGAACGCGTCCAGCAGGATCGCATCGTGCTCGAGAAGTTCCAGGATTACTGGAACAAGGACAACGTCTTCGTCGACAAGGTCACTTACCTGCCGATCCCGGATACGACCGTGCGCCTCGCTAACCTGCAATCAGGCGATCTCGACATGATCGAGCGTCCCGCAGCAACTGACGCCGCGACGATCAAAGCCGATTCGAACCTCGTCTACAACGATGTCGTCAATACCGGCTGGCTCGGCATTTACGCCAATGTCGGTAACGGTGCGCGCGCTGACAATCCGCTCGGCAAGGACAAGCGCCTGAGACAGGCTTTCTCGCTGGCCATCGACCGCGAAGCCGCCATGCAGATCGTTTATGACGGCACGGCCGTTGCCGGCAACCAGCCGTTCCCGCCGAGCAGCCCCTGGTTCGATAAGGATATCCCGGTCCCGGCCCGCGATGTCGAAAAGGCCAAATCTCTCGTGAAGGAAGCCGGTTACGATCGCGTTCCCGTAGAGATCATGGTCGCGAACGGTCCGGTCACGATGCAGATGATGCAGATCATCCAGTCGATGGTCGCGGAGGCTGGCTTTGACGTAACGCTGAAGGCGACCGAATTTGCGACCCTTCTCAACGAGCAGACCGCCGGCAACTACCAACTCAGCCGCTCGGATTGGTCTGGCCGCGTCGATCCTGACGGCAACATTCAGCAGTTCGTCACGTGCAATGCCGGCCTGAACGACAGCAAGTACTGCAATCCCGATGTCGACAAGCTGCTGAGCGAGGCTCGTCAATCCACCGATGATTCCGTGCGCAAGCAGAAGTATGATGCGGCGGCTGTGATCCTCAACGCGGACCTGCCGATCACCTTCATCGGTCACCAGTCCTGGAGCTGGGCATTCCACAAGAATGTTTCTGGCTTCATCCCCTCGCCTGACGGCATGATTCGCCTGATCGGCGTGAAAAAAGAAGGCTGATACGCCAAGTCTCTGAGGGCGCGGCAGCTTTTGCCGCGTCCTCCCGACGCTACGGGAGCGCCCATGTACAGTTACATCGCCAAGCGGCTGCTGGTCGCCATTCCAACATTGCTGATCATTTCGGTCTTCGTCTTCTCGCTGCAGAAGCTTCTACCCGGCGATCCGATTCTGGCCATGGCCGGCGAGGAGCGGGACCCGCAGGTGCTGGAATTCCTGCGCGAAAAATATCACTTCAACGACCCAGTCCCCTATCAGTACTTCTACTGGCTGGGCTCTGCGCTTCAGGGTGATCTCGGCATTTCCCTGCGCACCAACCAGCCGGTTCTGGAACTCGTGGCCGAAAAGCTGCCGGTCACAATCCAGCTCGCCATCATGTCGATGATCTTCGCCTTCGCGATCGGCGTTCCCATGGGCATTCTGGCGGCGGTCAAGAAGAACACTGCCATCGATTATATCGCCAACATCATCGCACTATCAGGCCTTTCGATCCCGAATTTCTGGCTCGGCATCATGCTGATCCTGTTGGTCTCCGTAAATCTCGGCTGGCTCCCAGCCTCGGGCTACGAACCCTTCTTCTCGAATCCGCTACGTTCGCTCGAAACCATGTTGATGCCTTCCTTCGTGCTCGGCAATGCACTCGCCGCCACGCTCATGCGCCACACCCGATCGGCCATGCTGAGCGTCCTGAGCGCCGACTATATCCGCACCGCCCGTGCCAAGGGGCTTTCGGAAAGCTCCGTGGTACTGGAGCATAGCTTCCGTAATGCCGTCCTGCCCATCGTAACGCTGACCGCCTTGCTGTTTGGCGAGCTTCTCGCCGGCGCCGTTCTCACGGAGCAGATCTTCACCATTCCCGGCTTCGGGAAACTCATCGTCGATGCCGTCTTCAACCGCGATTATGCCGTCGTCCAGGGCGTCGTCATATGCACCGCGATCGGCTTCATCCTGATGAACCTCGTGGCCGACGTGCTTTACGTCCTCCTCAATCCGCGCATGAGGGCCTCGTTATGACCGTAATCGATCAAGTCGCAGCCGCACCCGTCGCCTCCAGCGAGCAACGTTCGCCGAACCGTGCGTGGCGCAAGCTGAAAGCCAACAAGGGCGCGCTCGTCGGCCTCGCCATCATCGCCTTCTTCACTATCCTTGCGATTATCGCACCGCTTCTGCCGATTCCCGATCCGATCGCAACGAGCTGGTCGGCGATCCGCAAGGCGCCATCCGCCGCCCATTGGTTCGGCACAGACGACCTCGGTCGCGATATCCTCTCTCGCATGATCTGGGGCGCTCAGGCCTCTTTGATGGCGGGTGTCTTTTCCGTGGCGATCGCCGTCCTCATCGGCGTGCCCTTCGGCCTTGTATCCGGCTATTTCGGCGGTTGGATCGACATGGTGATCTCGCGCATCACTGAAGCCTTCCTGGCGATGCCCTTCCTCATTACCGCCATTGCCCTCGCCGCCTTCCTCGGCCCAAGCCTCACCAATGCGATGATCGCGATCGGGCTTTCGGCCATGCCGATCTTCGTGCGGCTGACCCGCGGCCAGGTGCTGGCTGTGAAGACCGAGGAATATATCGAAGGTGCGCGCTCCGTCGGGCTCCGTCACTTCAGCATCATCACCCGCTACATCCTGCCCAATGTGCTCGCGCCGATCCTCGTGCAGGCGACACTGACGATTGCGACCGCGATCATCGCCGAAGCCAGCCTCTCCTTCCTCGGCCTCGGCCAGCAGCCGCCGGCACCGAGCTGGGGCTCGATGCTGAACGTTGCCAAGAACTTCCTCAGCCAGGCACCATGGATGGCGATGTGGCCGGGTATCGCCATCTTCCTCGTCGTTATCGGTTTCAATCTCTTGGGCGACGGCCTGCGCGATGCGCTCGATCCGCGCGAAGCATGACTCTTCGAAAGGATATATGAAATGACCGCATTCACGACCCGCCCCGAAATTCTGGGCACATTCGGCGTCGTCACCTCAACGCATTGGATCGCCTCTGCCGTCGGCATGAGCATCCTGGAAAAGGGCGGCAATGCGTTCGATGCCGCAGTTGCGACCGGCTTTACCTTGCAGATTCTTGAGCCGCATCTCGTCGGCCCCGGCGGCGACATGCCGGCGATCATCTATTCGAAGAAGAAGGACAAGGTCGAAGTCATCTGCGCCCAGGGCCCCGCCCCGGCGGGCGCCACCATCGAGCATTACACGTCCGAAGGCATGAAACTGATCCCCGGCGACGGTCTGCTCGCAACCGTCATTCCCGGCTCCTTCGATGGCTGGATGCTGATGCTGCGCGACTACGGCAGGCTAAGCGTGCGCGACGTGCTGGAGCCTGCGATCTACTACGCCGAGAACGGCCATCCGCTGCTGCCGCGCGTTTCCGCCACCATCAACGGGCTCGCCGAGTTCTTCGAAAAAGAATGGCCGACGTCCTACCAGACCTGGGTTCCGGGCGGCTCCGTTCCCGAACCGAATTCCAACTTCAAGAACCCGGTTCTGGCCGAGACCTGGAAGCGCATTGTTTCCGAGGCGGAAGCAAAGCAGGGTCGCGAAGCACAGATCGACGCCGCCCGCGACGCCTTCTATCGCGGCTTCGTCGCCGAGAAGATCGCAAACTATCTGAAGACCGCCGAAGTGATGGATGCGACCGGCAGCCGTCACAAGGCGGTGCTGACCGCGGATGACATGGCCAACTGGTCGGCAACAATCGAAGAGCCGAAGACCTACGACTATCACGGCTGGACTGTCGCCAAGATCGGCCCCTGGGGTCAGGGTCCTGTCTTCCTGCAGACTCTGTCGATCCTCAAGGGCATGGACATCGCCTCGATGGAGCCGGATGGAGCCGATTTCGTCCATACCGTCACCGAAGCCATGAAGCTCGCCTTCGCCGATCGCGAAATCTATTACGGTGATCCCGACTTCGCCGATGTACCACTCGACCATCTCCTGTCGGATACCTACGCCACCGCTCGTCGCAAACTCATAACGGGCGAAGCCTCCTTCGACCTGCGTCCCGGAAAGCTGCCCGGTTTCGAGCAGCAATACGATGTAACCATGGAGATGCTCGGCGCAGATTCCAAGACCGGCGCCGTCTACGAACCGACCATGGCGCATCTGACGGAAAAACGCGGCGATACCGTGCATATCGACGTCATCGACCGCGAAGGTAACATGGTCTCGGTCACGCCGTCGGGCGGCTGGCTGCAGTCTTCGCCGATCATTCCGGGTCTTGGCTTCTGCCTGAATTCGCGCGCCCAGATGTTCTGGCTGAAGCCAGGTCTGCCGACCTCGCTCGCCCCCGGCAAGCGCCCGCGCACCACGCTGACGCCTTCGCTCGCCCTTTACGAAGGCCGCCCGACGCTCGCCTTCGGGACGCCCGGCGGCGACCAGCAGGAACAATGGCAGCTTTCTTTCTTCCTGCGCTATGTTCATCACAAGATGAACCTGCAGGCGGCGATCGACCAGCCGCTCTTCCACACCTCGCATTTCCCCGGCTCCTTCTATCCGCGCACGCGTGAGCCGGGTGGCCTGATGGTGGAAGGCAATTTCAACGCCGCCGTGCTCGACAGCCTGCGCGCCCGTGGCCATGACCTTACGGTCTCCGAGCCCTGGACCATCGGCCGCCTGACGGCCGCGCGCCGCGATGCCGACGGACTGCTGCGCGCAGCCGCCACACCACGCCTCATGCAGGCCTATGCTGTGGGGAGATAGCATGACCTGGTCCATCGTCGCCCGTGATCCCAAGACCGGCTATCTCGGCATCGCCGTCGCCACCCGCTTCTTTGCGGTCGGCGGGCTGGTGCCGCATATCCGCGGCGGCATCGGCGCGGTCGCCACGCAGGCTTTCGTCAGCCCGCTCTATGGCACCGACGGACTTGCCCTGCTTGCCGAGGGCAAAGCACCGGATGAGATCATCGCCGAGCTGACCGGTCGTGATGCTGGCCGCGACCAGCGCCAGCTTCACCTGATCGATGCTCACGGCCGCAACGCCGCCTTCACCGGCACCGAATGCATCGATTGGGCCGGCCATCTGATCGACGACAATGTCTCCGTTGCCGGCAATATGCTGGCCGGTCCCGAGGTCGTTGCCGAGACGCTTGCGATCTACAGGAAGGCGACGGACAAGCCCTTCATCGAGCGCCTGCTCGAAGCCATGCAGGCCGGCGAGGATGCCGGCGGTGACAAGCGTGGCAAGCAGTCTGCCGCCCTCCTCGTCTACCGCGATCAGGATTATCCCTGGCTCAGCATCCGCGCCGATGATCATCCGGATCCGCTCGCCGAACTGCACAGGCTCTACGCGGTGGCGCAGGAGCGTTACATGCATGTCGCCGAGACGATGGCGACAAAGGCCAATCCTGACGGAATGATTGACAGGCGCGAGATCGATGAAAAGATCGCGACGCTGGAAGCGGCGCGCATTGCGGAAGGGCGGCCCTCGGCCTCCTTCGCTACGCCTCCGAAGACCTGAGAGCCCGACCACCAGGCATATAAGAGTAAGGGAACGATATGAGTGATCAGTCCGCAGCATCCGTCTCTCCGGTTCTTTCCGTGAAGAACCTGACGACCTCCTTTCTCGCTGACGGCGAATGGAAATCCGTCGTCCGCAACGTCTCCTTCGATGTCATGCCGGGGGAGACGGTCGCCATCGTCGGCGAGAGCGGTTCCGGCAAGAGCGTCACTTCGCTTTCCATCATGCGTCTGCTCGCCAAGGGCTCGAGCCGTGTCGAAGGCAGCATCACGTTGAACGGCCGCGACATTCTTTCGCTCTCCGAAAAGGAAATGCGCGCGGTGCGCGGCAAGGATGCCGCGATGATCTTTCAGGAGCCGATGACCAGCCTGAACCCGATCTTCACCATCGGCAGGCAGATCTCCGAGGCGCTCACCTGCCACGGCGATATCAGCAAGGCCGACGCACGCGCGGAAACCATCCGCCTCTTGGAGAAGGTGCGCATTCCGAACGCCGCATCCCGCTTTGACGAATATCCGCACCAGTTTTCCGGCGGCATGCGCCAGCGTGTGATGATCGCCATGGCGCTCGCATCAAGGCCGAAGCTGTTGATCGCCGACGAGCCGACAACCGCGCTCGACGTCACCATACAGGGCCAGATTCTCGATCTCATCAAGGTGCTGCAGGAAGAGGAGGGCATGTCTGTTCTCTTCATCACCCATGACATGGGCGTGGTCGCCGAGATCGCCGACCGCACCATCGTCATGTATCGCGGCGAGGCGGTCGAAACCGGCACGACGGACGACATTTTCCATCGCGGCAAACATCCCTATACGCGCGCCTTGCTCTCGGCTGTGCCGCGCCTCGGCTCGATGGATGGCCGCAAATGGCCTCTGCGTTTCCCGGTTATCGATGCGGCGACTGGCGAACGTCGCGAACCGGTGGAGGTGGCCGAAACCATCGACCGCCGCAAAACCCCGATCCTCGAAGTGAAGAACCTCGTCACCCGCTTCGATATTCGCGGCGGTCTGCTTGGCCGCAAGACTGGCGCCATCCACGCCGTCGAGGATGTCTCCTTCGAGCTCTTCCAGGGCGAGACGCTGTCGCTCGTCGGCGAATCCGGCTGCGGCAAATCCACGACCGGACGTTCGATCACCCGCCTGGTGCAGCCGAATGCCGGTTCCGTCAGCCTTGACGGTTATGACGTGCTGAACCTCGACGCGATCAGCCTGCGTCAGATGCGCCGCAGCATCCAGATGATCTTCCAGGACCCTTTCGCGAGCCTCAATCCACGCATGACGATAGGGGCCGCCGTCGCCGAACCCATTGTCGAACACGGCCTCGGCACCCGCGCCCAGGCGCGCGACAAGGCCGCCGACCTGCTCGAACGCGTCGGGCTGAAGCCGGATATGATGAAGCGCTACCCGCACGAATTCTCCGGCGGCCAGCGCCAGCGCATCTGCATCGCCCGCGCCCTTGCGCTCGATCCGAAGGTCATCGTAGCGGATGAAAGCGTGTCGGCCCTCGACGTTTCGATCAAGGCGCAGGTCTGCAATCTGCTGATGGATCTGCAGCAGAGCCTCAACCTCGCCTTCCTTTTCATCTCCCACGACATGGCGGTCGTCGAACGCGTCAGCCACCGCGTTGCGGTCATGTATCTCGGCGAGATTGTCGAAATCGGCCCGCGCGAAGAACTCTTCCGCAACCCGCAACACTCCTACACCAAGAAGCTGATGGCGGCTGTTCCCGTGCCCGATCCAGCTCGCCGCGGCATCCGCCGCAACCTCGGCACCGACGAACTGAAAAGCCCCGTCCGCCCCGTGGGTTACGTGCCTCCGAAGCGTCAGTACCGCGAGGTCGCGGCAGGCCATATGGTACGGATGGACGAAGCCGCCTGAGTTAGTCCGGGAGGCTTAGGCGGCTGTTTGAGAAAGACAGCTATTGCAGGAAACAGGCCGCATCCGAGGGTGCGGTTTAATCCCTTTTGCTGCATCGCTTATATCATTTATTCCAGATATTATTTCACTGGGAATTATTAACGCCAATCGCTGGCGTTTGTGTTCTCTTATCCTTGCGAATCAAAAAGGTTTGATTTGCTTGGGGGCAGCCACCATGTTGAACCATGGGGCGATAGAACAGTCGGGCAGGAGCACATGCTGCAACGGATTGATGACATTGATGCCGCGCTAGTCGACAGGCTGCAGCATTCAGCGTTCAAGTATTTCCTGAAATATTCCAATCCTGAAAACGGCCTTGTGCCGGACACGTCGATCCCTGGCGTCCCGGCCAGCATCGCCGCAGTCGGCTTCGGGCTTTCTTCCTATCCGGTTGGCGTCGAGCGCGGCTGGGTCAGCCGCGAGGAAGCCGCAGAGCGCGTATTCAACACGTTGCACTTCTTCGCCAACGCCAAACAGGGCACGGAACGCCACGCGACTGGCTATCGCGGCTTCTTCTACCATTTTCTCCACGTGGATACCGGCAACCGCGCGTGGAATAGCGAGCTGTCGACCATCGATACCGCTCTGCTCATCGCCGGTATTTTGACCGCAGCACAATATTTCGACGGCGAGGGTGAAACCGAGACCGAGATACGCGCGCTCGCAAAATTCATTTACGAGCGCGTCGACTGGCGCTGGGCGCTGAACAAGGGCGATTGTATCTCGATGGGCTGGAAGCCCTCTTCCGGTTTCCTGCGCTGGCGCTACCATGGCTTCGATGAAGCGATCATCCTCTACACGCTGGCGCTCGCGTCACCGACCTATCCGATTCCACAATCGAGCTATGACGCCTTCACGGCAAGCTATTCGTGGATGATCTTCAATGAGCAGCCCTACCTCTACGCCGGTCCGCTCTTCATCCATCTCTTCTCCCATGCCTGGATCGATTTCCGCGGCATCCAGGACAAGCCGATGGCCGAGCGGAACTGGGATTATTTCCGCAACACACAGGTCGTCATCAACGTCCAGCGCGATTATGCGGAACGCAATCCCGGCCAGTTCGTTGGCTACAGCAAGGATATCTGGGGCTTTACCGCTTGCGATGGCCCGCCGCCAACGCGCCGCATGCGCGGTGGCCGCAGCCCGAAGGTGCTGGGTTATGCTGCCCGTGGCGCTCCACTCGGTCCCGATGACGGCACGATTGCGCCCTGGGCAGCGCTTGGCTGCCTGCCTTACGACCGGCAGGCCGCCATCGACGGCACCAAGGCACTGCTGACCACCTATCCGAACCTGCTCCTTGAAGGCGGCTTCCCCGGCGGCTTCAACCCGACGGTCCAGACAAAGCGGCCGGAAGGCTGGGTCGACGACCGCACCGTCGCCATAGACCAGGGCCTCGTCGTTATGACGGTCGAGAACGAACGTTCTGACTTCATCTGGAAGCTGATGCGCAAGTCGCCGGTCATTCGCCTCGGTCTGGAGCGCGCCGGCTTCACTGGCGGCTGGCTGGCAGGCGAAGAACCGGAAGAATTGGTTCTGAAGGCTGGCTGAACTTACCGCGTGAAGACATGCGCCTTGCCGGCGATATCGAGGCGAACGAGATCGCCTCGCGCCGGCAGCGCCACGCTTGATGTCTTGATAAGGATCGGCGGCAAGGCGACAGCCGCAAGCGACACGGCCACCGTGCAGGTGGCGCCGCCGAATTCCACATCCACGACACGCCCGCCATATTTCGCATTGGCCTCGTCGACGACGACGCGGATCTGTTCCGGCCGCAGCATGATTTCCGCCTTGCCCTGATGGCCTTCCTCGACCGGTACGCTGCCAAGCGCGCAATCTGCAAACCCGTTCTTGATGATCGCCGGCAGCATGACGGCATCGCCGAGAAAAAGCGCCGTCTCGCGATCACGCGGCTTGAGATAGAGCGTCTCTGGCGATCCGGCCTGCACCAGCCGCCCTTCGCGCAGCACGGCCACCTGATGGGCAAATGACAGCGCCTCGCCCTGATCGTGAGTGACGAGGATGGCCGTAATACCCGCCGCCTGCAGCACGCGGGCGACCGCCTTGCGCATATTTTCCCTGAGGCCCGTATCCAACGCCGAAAACGGTTCGTCAAGCAGCATGAGGCGCGGCCGGCGACCGAGCGCACGGGCAAGCGCCACACGCTGCTGCTGGCCGCCAGAAAGCTGGTGCGGACGACGATCCAGCATGCTGTTTTCGAGTTCCACCATTTCGAGGAGGTCACGAATACGTTTCTCGCGGTCCGGCGCGCCGCGCTCGAAACCGAAGCCGATATTCTCTGCGACGCTCAGGTGCGGGAAGAGCGCACCGTCCTGCGAGACGATGCCGATGCCGCGCTTGTGGGCCGGAACGCTCGCCGGTCCATCGGCAAGAACTTCGCCATTGAGCGTCACCCTTCCGACATCAGGTTGTTCAAAGCCCGCGATGATGCGCAGCAACGTCGTCTTGCCGGAACCGGACGGACCGACGACCGCCGTGCGTGTGCCCGCCTGTACTTCGAGCGAGATATCTTTCAAGGCCTGAACCGAGCCATAGCGCTTGCTGATAGTGTCGATGGTAAGCAGCGTCATTGGCCGGCAGTCCG
Source organism: Rhizobium sp. P1_E6 (assembly GCF_056405875.1). NCBI lineage: Bacteria > Pseudomonadati > Pseudomonadota > Alphaproteobacteria > Hyphomicrobiales > Rhizobiaceae > Rhizobium > Rhizobium sp. P1_E6. The sequence continues at coordinate 61,942 of NZ_JBFUBG010000018.1, forward strand.
TTTCGATTGGGCATAGAGCATGAGAGTAAGTGGCAGCGACAACACGACCATCATGAAGGCGTAAGGTGCTGCCGAGACATAATCGATCTCGCTGGTCAGCGACCAGAATTTCGTCGCCAGCGTATCGACGCCATTCGGCGACAGCATCAGCGTCGCCGTCAACTCGTTGGTGATGCCGAGCGCGGCAAGCGCCACGCTGGCCGCCGCACCTGGCGCGGCAAGCCGCATGGTGATCTGCCGGACCGCCTGTCCCGGCGTGCGGCCGAGCCCCATTGCCGCCCGCTCGAGCTCGACCGGCGCCTGAGCGATGCTGGCACGCAGGCCGACCATGGCGCGCGGCAGGAAGAGCAGCACATAGGCGACGAGCAGCGTTGCGAAAGTCTGGTAGAGCGGCAGGATCATACGGACTGTGATCGAGACCAGCGCCAGCGCCACGACGACGCCCGGCAACGAGCCGACATAATAGTGGCAGGCTTCAAGAATGCGCTGGAGACGTCCCGGCGCGCGCACCGATAGCCAGGCCATGGGCGCAGCGGCAATCGTCGTCAGCACGCCACCGGCAATGGCAAGCACGATCGTCTGCGCAAAAGCGCTCACCACTTCGATGCGCCAGATTTCTACACCGCCGAGATAGAGCCAGCGCCCAAGCGTGATCAGCGGCACGCCAAGCGTCAGCGCCGCGAGGACGACCGGCAACACGACGGCCGGCAACACGAACCAGCCGAGCCGGCGGCGATCGGCCGGACGCGCGGAACCGGAACCGACACGGGCATAGCGCTCATTGCCACGCAGCAGCACTTCGAGGCCAAGCAGGAACAGGCAGCAGGCGACGAGCACACCGCCGAGCATATTGGAGGCCGGGCTGTTGTAGGAAGACTGGAACTGGTCGACGATCGCGGTAGCGAACGTGTCGAACCGGATCATGACGAACAGACCATATTCCGAAAGCAGGTGCAGCGCGATCAGCAGCGAGCCGCCGCAAATGGCAAGGCGAAGCTGCGGTAGGACCGTGCGGAAGAAGACGCGCCAAGGCCCAAGGCCGAGCGAGGCGGCGGCATCCTCGATCGCCGGATCGAGCCTGCGGAGCGCCGCGGCAACCGGAAGGTACAGGAACGGATAATAGGCAAGCACGGAAACGAAGACACCGCTCTGCAGGCCGCGCATGCCTGGAAGAAGGCTGACCCAGGCGTAGGAATGCACAAAGGCCGGCACCGCGAGGGGTGCGATCGCCAGCCACGCCCAAAGTCTTGCAAAGGGGATATTTGTTCGCTCCGTCAGCCAGGCAAGCGTGACGGCAAGCGCGACAGACAGGGGAATAGTAAACGATTCCAAGAGGATCGTATTAACAAGAAGCTCGCCGACACGCGGTCGGAAGACTAGCGTCTTCACGACTTCCCAGCCGACATCATAGGTCACCCAGGCGATGAAGCCGAGTGGCACGAGGCTGAAGATCGCGACGATCGATGCGAGGAGGACGACGGAAGCGTTCGGCATGCGCCCGCGCGGCAAAACCGTTCGCGCGGCCCTTGGCGCTACCGGCGCCTTATTGCCGGATGCAAGCAATCTGTTGTCCTGCAGCAAGGCCGATGCCTTTACACGCTGAAAAAGGAAGGCAACCGCTTTTGAGAAGCGGTTGCCGGATTTCGTCATGCCCTAAGGTTTTCTTGAGCCAAAAGCAATAGTTTTAGCCGGAACAAGCCTGCGGCAGAAAGGTTTAAAGCGCGTCGCGATCTGTCAGATCCGCTTGCCGCGCTTTAAGTCCTTGTTCCGCGACTGTCGTTGACGAAAACCGCGGCACGCTTTTGCGCGACAGGCTTAGATGAGGCCTGCGGCCGTCATCAACTCCACGACCTTCCTGCTGTCGAGGGTCGAGGCTTCGACATCAGGCGCATTGAGGTCGGCAAGCGGCACCAGCTTGTCGTTGGAGGCAGCGTCCTTGCCGATGGCGTATTCATAGGAATCGCCATCCTTGAGGACGGTCTGGCCGGTCTTGCTGGTGATGTATTTCAGGAAAGCCTGAGCTTCCTTCATGTGCTGCGTGGACTTCAGGATACCGCCGCCGGACACGCTGACGAAGGCGCCTGGGTCCTGGTTCTTGAAGTAGTGAAGGCCGACATTCTTGCTGTTTTCGCCGGTCTTCGCCTGATCGCCGAACCAGTAATAGTGATAGATGATTGCGCCTTCGACTTCGCCGGCATTGACGGCCTTCATGGCGACGCTGTTGCCCTTATAGGGAGTGGCGTTGTCTTTGAGGCCCTTCAGCCATGCCTTGGTGGCATCTTCGCCCTTCAGCTGCAGGAAGGCGGCAACGATCGCCTGGAAGTCAGCGCCGGCAGGAGCGGCACCCCAGCGGCCCTTCCAGGCCGGGTCCTGGAGGTCGAGCATCGACTTCGGCAACTTATCTTCGGTCAGTTTGGTCTTGTCATAGGCAAAAACCGTGGTACGGGCGGCAATGCCGGTCCACATGCCGTCGGTCGGGCGATATCGTTCCGGAACCTGATCCAGCGTTTCCTTCTCGACCGGCGCGAAGAGGCCGGCGCCATCGACCAGCGTCATCGCCGGCGAATTTTCGGTCAGGAATACGTCTGCAGGCGAAGCATCGCCTTCCTGAATGATCTGGTTGGCAAACTGCATGTCGCTGCCCTGGCGCATGGTGACCTTGATGCCAGTCTCCTTGGTGAAGGCATCGATCCATTCGCGGCCGAGGCTTTCGTGCTGCGCATTGTAAACGACGATACCTTCGGCCTCCTGCGCATTGGCGCTGCCAGCGAGTGTAGTGGCAGCGAGAAGCGAAGCGGCAAGCGCGAACGCGCCGGAAAAACGGGTAAGAGCAATTTTCATGATGGCCTCCGTGACGATGTCACCCGAGTTCCCCAAGGGTGATGGCAGCCGTATATTTTTGTTGACTGATTACTTCAAGTTTCGCTGCCGAAAACGGCATCACATTATCTTGACTAAATCTTTCATCTTCGCGGGAATAAATCCAGATCTCGTCAAAAAAGGCGACGTCCGAGGACGCCGCCTTTTGCAATTTCAACCAGCCTCGCCTTATTCGACGTCGAACTTCACGCCCTGCGCCAGCGGCAGGGTCTTACCGTAGTTGATCGTGTTCGTGGCACGCCGCATATAGGCCTTCCAGGCATCCGAACCGGATTCGCGGCCACCGCCGGTTTCCTTCTCGCCGCCGAAGGCGCCGCCGATTTCAGCGCCGGACGGGCCGATGTTGACATTTGCAATGCCGCAATCCGAACCGCGCGAGGAGAGGAAAGTCTCGGCTTCGCGCATGTTGTTGGTGAAGATCGAGGAAGACAAGCCCTGCGGCACGGCGTTATGCAGCTCCAGCACGGCGTCGAAATCGCTGTACTTGATGACATAGAGGATCGGCGCGAAGGTCTCGTTCTCGACCGGGCCAGCCTGGGTGGACATTTCGACGAGCGCCGGGCGAACGTAGAAGGCTTCTGCCGAACCATTCTCGATGCGGTCGCCACCGACGATGGAGCCGCCTGCAGCCTTTGCCTGACCAAGCGCTGCCTGCATTTTCTCAAAAGCCTGCCCGTCGATCAGCGGGCCGACGAGCGTGCCGGTCTCCAGCGGATTGCCGATCGTCACCGAACCATAGGCCTTCTTCAATCGCGGCACGAGCTGGTCGTAAACACTCTCATGCACGAAGAGACGGCGCAGCGACGTGCAGCGCTGGCCGGCCGTGCCCATCGCCGCAAAGGCGACACCGCGCAGCGTCAGATCGAGATCGGCCGTCGGGCAGACGATCGCGGCGTTGTTGCCCCCGAGCTCCAGGATCGCGCGGGCAAAACGCTGCGACAGGCGCGGACCGACGGCGCGGCCCATGGCCGTGGAACCGGTCGCAGAAACGAGTGGGATCTTTGGATGGTCGACCAACACTTCGCCGATCTCGCGACCGCCGATCAGCAGCGTCGAGAGATTTGCCGGCGCCTTGCCGCCTTCAGCGACGAAACGCTTCAGCGCCTTTTCGAACAGCGCCTGAACGGCAAGCCCCGTCAGCGGTGTCTTTTCCGAGGGCTTCCAGACGGTGGAATTGCCGCAGACGATGGCGAGCGCCGCATTCCACGACCAGACAGCCACCGGGAAGTTGAAGGCCGATATGATGCCGATGGCGCCGAGCGGATGCCAGCTTTCCATCATCCTGTGTTCGGCACGCTCGGTGGCGATCGTCAGGCCGTAAAGCTGGCGGGAAAGGCCGACTGCAAAATCGCAGATATCGATCATTTCTTGCACTTCGCCGAGGCCTTCGGAGGTGATCTTGCCGACTTCGATCGAGACCAGCCGGCCGAGTGCCACCTTGGAGGCACGCAACTCTTCACCGAGCAGGCGGATCAACTCACCACGCTTCGGCGCCGGAACCGCTCGCCATTCGAGGAAGGCCTGATGCGCCGCGTCGATCGCCGCCTTGGCGTCCGAGACGGAATGCTCTTTCAGTTTGCCGATTTCCTTGCCCGTAATCGGCGAGGAGACGGAGAGCGTTCCGCCCGTATAGCTCCCGGCATCAACGCCGAGATCGGCGAGCAGCTTGGCGGTTTCGGTGGCGAGATCGAGGACGGCGATGGTCATATCTTGGTTCCAGTCTTGTTGTTCTCAGAAACGGGCATCGGCGAAATGGGCGACCTGAGCGCCGGCTTCGTACCATAATTCCTTGAGCGTGCGGAAGCTCGTCTCGCGGGGATCGGTCAGAGGCAGAGGCAGGTCCGCCTCGCCGACCCGGCCGAGGATATGCTCTGCCAATGTGCGGCCGAACACCGTGCCGGGCGCGATGCCGCGGCCATTATAGCCTGAAAAGCCGATGACATTGGGAGCGAATTTGTGGAAGCGCGGCAGCGCATTGTCGGTCATGCCGATCTGGCCGTACCATTCGCACTCGAATTCGACATCGCCGATCTCAGGGAAAAGCCGCTTCAGCGAGCGCTTCGCCCAGCCCTTGTGGATGGAAAGGCCGGTATTGCGCAGCGCTCCGACACTGCCGAAGACCAGACGACCAGCCTGATCCATGCGGAAGGAGGAGAGGATCTCCTTCGTGTCCCACACACCCTCGCGATTGGGCAGGATCGATTGACGCAGATTATGGCCGAGCGGCACGGTGGCGAAATTGAAATAGGGTAGAAACACCTGCTCGTTGCGAACCTGCTCCCAGGGGCCGGTGCTGTAGGCATCGGTCGCCACGATGATCCAGTCAGCGGTGATTTGCCCCCGCGCCGTCTTCACCACCCAGCGGCTGCCTTGCTTCTCCGTCGCAATCACCGGGCTCGCCGTGTGCAGCACGACGCCCGCCTGTTGCGCGGCATGGGCAAGCCCGCGCGCATAGGCGAGCGGCTGCAGCGTGCCGGCCCGCATATCGAGCAGCGATCCGCTATAGGCGTTTGTGCCGATGCGTTTTGCCGTCTCATCCGCATCGAGCAGCGTGACGGCCGCGCCGCGCGCCGACCACTGTTTGTAGCGTTCCTCGACTTCCTTCAATCCGTCAGGGCCGACGGCACAATGCAGGGTGCCCTGCTTCTCAAGCTCGCAGGCGATGCCATGCTTTTCGATCAGCGCCATCACCAGCTGCGGCGCATTGCCGAGCAGATCGAGTAGCCGCTCACCATAGACAGATCCAAGCACACCGGGCAGATCATCAGGCATGACCCACATGCCTGCATTGATAAGGCCGACATTGCGGCCTGCTCCACCAAAACCGATGTCCTTCGCCTCCAGGAGCACGACTCGCGACCCGGCCTCGGCTAAATGCAGGCCGGAGGACAGGCCCGTATAGCCGCCGCCGACGATGACGACATCGGCCTCGGCAGCGCCTTCCAGCGCAGACGTAACAGGCGGCTGGGGAGCAGTCTTTTCCCACAGGCCGTGGGAGCGCGGATCATTGAGCATCGGACAGTCCAGTCAGGATCGAAATCGGCACTCTAGCGCCGCCTCCGCGCTTGCGGAAGCGGCCAAATATCAGGCCACTGTCTTCAGCGTCAGGTCGCAAAGGCCTAACTTTACCATGGCAAGATCGAGCGATGCAGCCTGCCGCTCGGCGTAAAGTGCGAGCTCGTCCTGCACGTCAACGCCAAGCGCTTCCTCGAAGGCAACACGGTTCGATCGCGTCGCATAATTCTGCTGTTGGTCCGTACCGAGATTCGATTGGAAGATACCAGCCGCGCTGACGGGCAGGAAATCCTCGTAGATAACCGGATCGAAGTGCAGATACCCTTTGGCGATCAATGCTTCCGGATCAGACGGCAAATGCCCTCTGGCCGCAATGCCGGCAGGAGTTGCGGAATAGTGGAAAAAGGCCAGCCCTTCGCGCCGCAGCTCATCCCAATTATCCGGCAACGCCTTGAACCGTTCGGCAAGCTCAGAATCATAATCGCCAGCCTTGGCGCCGGCTGCGCCGACCTGCACTTCGCCGCGCACAGAGGCAAGCAGCTTATCATAGAGCGCCCGGCCCTTGGCCGTCAGCGCCACGCCGCGCTGTTCGATCTCGCCGAAGCGGGCCGTGTGCGTGCCCGATATTGCCCCAGCAGCACCCGTGAAGGCGATCGGCTCCTCAAGCGCCTTGAAGCTCGTCTGCCGCAGCAGGATATCGCAATCTCGCCGCGGAGGGCCTTCGATGACAGCCTTAGGTGTGATGCCGCGCGCGGGCATGCGCCGCTGCACTTCGTCAATATCGAGCGTGCGCGGTGTCAGGTGATTGATATGCGGACCCTTGAAACTGACGACGTCAGCAATGAGGCGATGCGTATCATGCAGCCGCTTGTAGGTCCCCGCACTGACCGTCGCCTCGCCATGCCAGCGAAAGGTTTCCAGCGCTTCGGCAACAAATTCCGAAGCTTCCGGCTCCGTCAGACCGCCGGCCTTCTCGTGCTGTTCGATGAGAGCGATGGCACGAGGTGTGTAGATGCGCCGTTTGGCGAGGATTGCAGCAACTTCCGCACGCAAATCTTCATCTTCGATCAGCTCCAAGCGTAGAAGTGAGGTGAAAACGCGAAACGGGTTGACGTTCAACGCCGCCTCATCGACCGGCCGAAAGCAGGTGGAATGTACGGGAACGCCGGCGACCGAAAGATCGTAGTAACCGACCGACTGCATGCCCATGACGGCAAAGAGCCGGCGGATCGTGAATAGCTCTTCGGCCGTTCCGAGACGGATCGCGCCATGACGCTCGACATCGATACGTTCCAGCTCTCCCGCACGCCGAAGCCGCTCGCTGAGTTCCTGGTCTCTCGCGAGGACTTCGGCGTTGACCTCCTCCACAAGCTCGATCAGCGTCCCGTATTGAGGCACCTCCGTCCGGTACATCTGCGACATGGCTTCGGTGAAAAGCGAACGGATGTGGTCCGTGGAGACGAAAGGGACGGGCATGAAGGAACTCCGCGTTCATTCCGATTTTGCAGGATGAAATTCTTTACAATCCAGCTTGAGCCATGAATATCGACGTTTCGGAAATAGCCCATTCTGAAACGGAATGATCATGCTCGCACCAAGACGGTTTTTGCCCTCGATCTCCCATCTCGCCGCCTTCGAGGCAGTAGCCCGCACTGGCAGCGTGACGGCGGCGGCCCGCGAACTCGACCTGACGCAGAGCGCCGTCAGCCGCCAGGTCAAGGCACTGGAGGAACACCTCGGTGTCGAGCTTTTCCTGCGCGAGCGGCAAACCGTGCGCCTTACAATCGCCGGTGATGCCTATGCTCGAGAAATTCGCGAAGCGCTGCGGCGCATCTCCAGCGCCTCGCTGAACCTGCGCGCCAACCCGCATGGTGGCACGCTGAACCTCGCCATCCTGCCGACCTTCGGTACACGCTGGCTGGCACCGCGCCTCGGCCACTTCCTTGCCGCCAATCCGGGCGTCACGATCAATCTCGCTACCCGGCTTTCCCCCTTCGATTTCCGCCTTGATTCCATCGATGCCGCCATCCATTTCGGTCATCCGCATTGGCCCGGCGCGGAACTCGCCTTCCTGATGTCGGAGCACACGCTGCCCGCCTGCAGTCCAGACTTCCTCAAACGCAATGCGATCACCCGACCGGAAGACCTCCTGACGGTGCCTCTCTTGCATCTGACGACCCGGCCCGACGCCTGGGAACGCTGGTTTGCCGATAGCGGCGTCGACTTCGAAAGCGTGCACGGCATGTTGTTCGACCAGTTCGCCACGGCAGCGCAGGCAGCAATCGCCGGCCTCGGTGTCGCCCTGCTGCCAACCTTCCTCATGCAGGAGGAATTGAAACGCGGCGATCTCATTGCCGCCGTTGACAGGGAGATGGAAAGCCGCGAGCGCTACTATCTCGCCTTCCCACCGGAGCGTGCCGATTACGCGCCGCTTGCCGCCTTCCGCGACTGGATCGTCTCCGAGGCCGGTTCGGATCCGGACACGTAAGGAAGGCTTGCATCGCAGCAGCGGTTTCGACCATTATGCGCGCCATCAGAATTCGACGCAGGAAATTCCCATGAAGCCGATCTTCGTCCAGCTCCAGTGCGCCCCAGGCAAGACCTATGAGGTCGCTGACGCCATCTACAAGACCGAACTGGTCTCGGAGCTCTATTCGACATCAGGCAATTACGACCTGCTGCTCAAGGTCTACATCGAGGAAGGCCAGGATATCGGCAAGTTCATCAACGACAACATCGCCAATATCCCCGGCATCATCCGTTCTCTGACGACATTGACCTTCAAGGCGTTCTGACGCGATTAACCCTTCTGTTAACAAAGCCGGCTGTAGTGCGCCCGCATATACCGCACATTAACGGCCGGCATGGCTGATCCTTCCCACGAAGAATAGGTGGGAAATGTCCGTCTCCATGATCGAGACCTTTGAGAACAGGGCGCAGCCGCAGGCGGCGCCCCTCATCGTGCATGTGGTGCGCCAGTTCCTGCCAAACCGTGGCGGGATGGAAGATGTGGTTGCCAATCTGGCTCGCCAGACGCTGAAGCGCGGATATCGCGTTCGCGTCGTCACGCTTGATTCCCTTTTCACCGCACCCGAAAAGAAGCTTCCGCTACGTGAAATCATCGACGGCATCGAGGTGGTGCGCATCCCCTGGTCCGGCAGTAGCCGCTATCCGGTAGCACCGCAGGTGTTCCGCCATATCGGCGATGCCGACCTCATTCATGTCCATGCGATCGACTTCTTCTTCGATGCACTCGCCTGGGGCAGGCTCCTGCATCGCAAACCCATGGTCGTGACGACCCATGGCGGCTTCTTTCACACCAAGAAATTTCTTGTCATCAAGAAGGTTTGGTTCAGCACGCTGACACGGCTCTCGGCGATGGCCTACCGGCAGGTCGTGTGCTGCAGCGCGTCCGACCTCAGCCAGTTCATTCGGATCGTTCCTGACGGCATCACCATCGAAAACGGCGCCGATATCGGCAAATTTGCCGATATCGGCTCGCGCGCACCCGAACGTCGCATCGTCACGATCGGGCGTTTCTCCGTGAACAAGCGGCTCGATAACCTGCTGAATGCTGGGGCCGCCCTCGTCAGACGCAATCCCGATTGGCATCTCGATATTGTCGGCGCCGAATCCGATCTCAATGCCGCCGATCTCAAGCGTGAAATCGCCGAGAGATCGCTGGAGAAGTCTGTCACCCTCAGCATCTCGCCTGACAACCAGGCGATCCGCGACATCATTGCCAAAGCATCCCTCTTCGCTTCCGCTTCGGAATACGAAGGTTTCGGGCTTGTCGCCCTGGAAGCGATGAGCGCCGGCCTACTGCCGGTTCTCAACGCCAATGAGGCCTATCGCGCGCTGGCTGGAAGGCATGAGGCAATTGCCCTCGCCGACTTCACGAAACCGGACGCGGCCGCGGATGTGATCGAAGAAGCTTACCGGAAAGTCGCTGCCGAGGGTGCGGTCCTGCGGGAAAGCCTCATCGAAGCCACCCAGGCCTATTCGTGGGATGCTGTGGCAGGGCGCTACATCGACCTCTACCGGTCGATCGGCATTATCGCCTAGAGAAATTCAAGCAAAAGCGAACAGCAGTTTTGCATCCGGAATTGTGGGAACACGAGGCGACGGAGCATTTCGTGTTTCAACGAAAACGAAAATGCTCCAGAAAATCAGGAGATTCTCAGGCCTTCGCCAGCCGGACGATCTCGTCCAGCACCAGCTTGCGCGATTCCGGCGGCGTTAGGTTGTGATCGGCATCCTGCAGCATCACCACTCGCACATTGGGGTGCCGGGTAAATTTGTGCCCGCGCGGACCGAAGTGGAAATACATGTGGTCGAGACCGACATCGCCTTCACTGTAGATCAGGGTCAGCGGCACCTTGCGCTTGCCGAGCGCGGCAAAGGACTGGCGCACTTGCCGTGCGATATGACGGCGGCCCGGAATGAGTTCGACAAGCGGCGCGATGCGCGGCGAAAGCCGGCGGCCGATCGCGATGAAGATATTCTGCAACGCCGCAAAGACATCGACCTCGCCGCGGAACAGTCGCCTGACCGTGTCGAGCCGCATCATCCGCTGACCGTAGTCGTCGACGCTGCGCGGAACGGAGACGACATGCTCGCGCCGCACCGGCATCTCGGGATCCCAGTAGTAGACGAAGGGATTGATGGAAACGATCGCTTTCAGGCGTTCGTCCTCGATGCCCGCACGCAGGGCCACATAGCCGCCACTGCAGCGACCCGCGACCATGATCGGGCCCGCGACGAAGCTTTCCAAGAGATCCAGCGAGGCGAGCGCATCTTCCGTCTGCGTCGCCGAATAGAGAACCTGTTCCGGCGCATCCGGGCGGGGAACGCTGTCGCCGACATTGGCGGAATCGAAGCGCAGTGAAACGACGCCCTGGCGAGCCAGTTCACGCGCCATATCGACAGTCGTACGACCCCAACCGGCGTGCCGATCATAGGCCGTCGACATGAAGAGCACGGCATTGCCTTTGATCTCGCCCTGCGGGCGACTGATGACGCCGATGAGATGCTGGAATGCGCCGAAACGAACCGGAATTTCCTCAAAACCATCACCCGCGAGCGGTTGGTTTTCGACCATCTGCGGAGAATGAGTGGCGGATGCTTCTGGCGAGGTCGTCTCGACAAGCCATTCGGCGAGCAGGTCGATGACTGCCATCGGCGTCTTCGCAAAGAGCGGGTTCGTGACCAGCTCGTCATAACCTTCGAAAACGCGCTGCTCGACATTGCCGCCGAGCGCCTTCAGTGCGTCAGCAAACCCCGTATCGTCGACGCGAACCGGGCGTTCGAGGATGAGGTAATTCGGCGCTGCCAGGTCCTGCGGTGAGCTGATATTGAGTTTGCCGATTTCCGCAGCAATTGCGTCGGGCAAAGACAGACCGGCGATCTGGACCTGTGCGCTCGGCGCATGCTCCTTGCTGAGACCAAGGTCGGCATGGATGATGCGCGACCACATGTTGATTTCGCGCAGATGCCCCCTGCCGCTCAGAATAGGCGCAAGCAGCACGACGCTGTCGACGCCCTCGATTGTATGGCCGGTCAGATGAGCAAGCGTGCCACCGAGACCCTGGCCGACAAGAATGATCTGCGAGCAACCACTGAGCGCCTTCAGCTTTCCAGCCGCCGCGCGGATAGAATTCTTCCAGATTTCCAGGCTCGGTGTGTGATCACCAAAATCCAGAGCGTCACCCGTACCCGTATAGTCGAAACGCAGGCTCGGGACGCCGATATCGGCAAAATGCTCTGCCGCCACACGGTAGAATTTCCGCGTGCACATTTCCTCGAAACCCCAGGGACTGACGAAGAGAACGGCAGCCGAACGTTTTGTAACGTCAGCCTTTTCAGGCATGAAGAGACCGATCGTGCCATCGAAGACAACGGGAAGAGCAGCAGCACGGCCGGCGCCTTCTGCCGGTTCGCGCGAGAATTCTTCGTTGACCGGCTTCTTCTGTTCCCCTTCGGGGGTCGGCGCGGTGATGAAATCAACCGCGCGCCTTGCCGGTCCCTTCAACAGCGCCGGGATCTTGTCGAGGATCGAGCGCAGCACCTGGATATCCTCGGCCGGAACGGCACGGAAGACCTTAAGCGCAGCAAAATAGGCAAATGTGCCGGCAATGATCGCGACGACAAGGCCAACAGGCCCCTGGAAGATCTCGAGCGCGGTAATTGCGCCGCAAGCGCACAATACCGCCGCAAGCGTGATTTTCGTAAGGCTGAGATAAAGCCCCGAAAGCTGAGCTCCGAATCCCGTTTGTCTGACCATCATTACCGACATCGCAACAAATACGGCTATGCGCACAAGCGCGGCACCCTCAGCGGCCAGCCTAGGTACGATGAGTAAACAACCCACTACCATCAGGAGGCCACCTATCACACTGATTTTCAACCGTACATTGGCCTTGTCGATCGAAAGCAGGTACAGGCTGAGAACCTGCATCAAAGTGTACGCCGGCGCCACAAGCGCAAGCAGGGCAACAACCCCGCCGCTTCGATCGAAGGCTTCGCCGAATACCACATGCACCAGTTCACTGGAGATCGCGGCAAGCCCGAGGCTCATCGGCAGCACGATATAGGCCATGCTGCGGATGACTGCAGCGAAGGCCTCGACCGGGAATTTCGCATCGGCGCTGGCATGGCGCCGTTCCGAATAATAGGGCAGCAGGCTGCCGCTCATCTGGATGGGAAGCTGCAGCGCGATATTGGCGATGGACAGGCCGGCAGCATAGAAACCAACCATTTCCACCGACCAGAACTGCTGCAGGAAAAGCAGCTCGATACGGTTGAGGAAGATCGAATCGATGATGAATTGCATCGACAGGATGACCGACGATGACGCCAGATATTTGAGCGAGACGCCGCAGCGGTCACGGCGGGTAGAGAGGATCGGCAAGGTCGCGACGAAAAGCACGAACTGGCCGAGCGCATAGCCGACCAGCACGCCCAGCACCCCATAAAAAACCGCGCCGATCGCCACGCCCACTAGCTGGAAGACCGAGACGATCAGCGTCAGCCGAAAGAAGGTGCCGAGCCGCTTCTCGCCGATAAGGTAGAATTTGACGAAGGAGCCGATTGCCTGAACGAAGAAAAGGATACCGGTGACCAGCGCCACCGACGGCGCGGTATCGGCCCAGTGCATCTCCTCCGAGGTCAGGAAGAACATGGCATAGAGCCCCAGCAACACGAGCGTGGAGCAAACCATGAATGTGACGAGGATCGAGGCAAATCCCCTGCGCTGCTCAAGGCTGTAGCCCTGCGCCGAGAGTTGCGGCAGCGTCTTCAGAAGCGTGATGCTGGAGCCGAGTTCGGCAATCGAGGCGCCGGTGACGACGAGCCAGAGCGAGAAGGCAACAATGCCATTGGCCTCAGGTCCGAGCAGGCGTGCGGTTATGATCGAGGAAGCAAACCCCGTCACCAGAAGCAGCATGCCCGCCGCCGCATTCATCATCGAGTTTGCAATAATGCCCTTCGACATCGATCCATCCGTTGCACGCCGCATCGCGGCCAAAAACAAGCCATCTCTAAATTGGAAATGTTAAAATAAAGGGGAGTGACGCCCTCAGCTTAGCTCACCTGCATCGCCGAAAGCCTTGAAAGCGCCTTGTCATAGCTGTGCTCGGCAAGATGGCGCATCAGATAGTCCCTGGCCCCCTCCGCCTTCCGCCTCGCACCATCTGTATCCGAATGGATGCTCTTCAGATGCGCTGCCGCTGCCGCCGGCGAAGGATCGGCCCAGACTGCATCCTTGAGATCTGCAAATTCCGGATGGCTATCGACGACGGGAATGAGCGACGGCTCGACCAGCCAGGTATTATCGGGGTCACAAAAGTCTGCAGTGCCCGACCAGCCGGTCGAGACGACAGGCGTGCGATGCATAATCGCCTCGGCGACCGTCAGGCCGAAACCCTCGGAACGATGCAGGGAAAGATAGGCGTTGGAATCGCGGATAATGCCGTTGATCTCCGAACTCGTCAGATTGTCGGTAACGATCCTGATATTAGGATCGCCTTCGACGGACTGCATGACTGCTCGAAGCGTCTCGTCCCTTGCCGGATTGCCACTCGCCTTCATCAGGAGAAAGGCATTGGGGCATTCAGCGCTGAACAGCCTGAAGGCCTCGATCGTGCCCTGCGGGTTCTTGCGGTTGATCGAGGAACCGGCACTGAAGATGAACGACACGAAGAAGGCGTCATCGGCGATCCCGAACTTCCGCCGGATGCCTTCAGCCGCCGGGCGCTCGGTTACTGGATGCGGCACGACGATGACAGGTGCGGTCGTATGCGGCGCGATCGCCCGTCTCGTGAATTCCGAGGGAACGAAGACGGCGTTCATATAGTGCACGGCATTGCGCCATTCCGCTGGTACCACTTCGAGCTCCCAGGCCCAGTAGCCGATGTTGAAGGTGCGGGTGAAATTACCGAGCCCCTTCTTCAGGATCGCGCGCGGCAGCATGGGCGGATTGAGATGCCATATGCGGCTTCCCGGCTGACCGTCGGAGAGATTCGCCGGTGCCCATTCCACCAGCTTGTCTTCGTCCGGATGGGTGCTGACGTCAGCAAGCATGATCTCTCTACCCGCCTTCGAGAGTGCGGCAGCGCAAAGCCTTGCGGATTCCCCGACGCCTGCAGCCATCGACAGATAGCCGACGATCTCGACAGGTCGGCGCGGATTGAAGGCAAGGCGCGATTTGACGATGAGGCGCTGCAGCAGATGCCCGCGCACGCTCCGATAGACGCCCCGCAAAGCCTCTTCCGCCTGCACTCTGATCGTCATGACCGCTCCCTGGTCCTTAAAGCGCGAAACGGCGCGAGGCGCCGACGCTCCTGATTTCACCGGTCGGCAGCGCTTCTCCATCGGTGCCCGCAGCGGCAATGAGCTTCACCCGCTTGGCCGGACCCGGCGCCAGATGGAACCAGTCCTCTTCCGCTCGATAGCCTTCGACATCGATGTGCACCGACTGCGCCAGCCTGTCGGTCGCAAGCGTGATGAACCAGTCGTCGCCCTCGCGCATGAAGGACGCTTCGATCGTCGCGTCGTGGAAGGCTTTCGGCCGCCCGCGAGGAAAATGGAAAGCTTGCGCCAGGAGCCCGCCGTCCATCGTCGACCGCAGCCAGCCGACGCTCACATCATGTGACGGCGCGCCAAAACGGAAGGCATAGGCCGCATCGAAGAAGCCGCCGAAAAGGTCGGTGCAGGCGATGCGCTCCACGCTTCTGGGGTCAAGGTTGAAGGCCTTGCTGCCGCTTGCCACCTGCTGGCGCCCATCGCGCAGGCAGGCGACATCGAGTTCGAGAGCGACCACCTTGTCCGTTTCATTGATAACGTGAGCGTAAAGCCCGTTCGTCCCTTCATCAGTGAAGACGACCTGGACAGGACGGAAGGCGCGGCGCATTGCGTACCAGACGGGCTTCGGCTCGCCGGTGGAATCGATCACACCCCAGCCAGCCCCTGGCAACAGATCCTGCAGGGTCCAGACGAGCGCGCCATTGCAGGACGATCCCTTGCGCCGCCATTCGGCAAAGGTTTCCTCCAGCACCTCACCCGTCACAGCACGCGAAAGATCGAGATAGCGTTCAGGGTCTTCGCGGCGGAGCCTGGCCGGGTCGAGATCGTAAAGAAGCCCGAGATAGAAATCGCGCACATCCTCGAAATCCCAGGAGGCACCGCGGTCGCGCGGGACCCGCTCTTTCCAGAGCGGACTGTGAACCGATGGCACATCGAGATGCCGCTGTAGCATCCTCTGCTGCGGCACATGGGCAAATGCCAGGCTCTCGGCCGCGAAACGGACCTCGGCACGTCGCGCATCATCGAGCGGCCGCATATAGGCTCCGACGCCGTAATAGTGCGTAACGCCGGCGTTCGGCGAGAAGGGCATCGCTCCGCCATAGGGCGAATTCGGCACATAGGGGACATCCGGGCGCACGCGCTGGCAGATTGCCGGGATGATCTCGTCGGTGATCGGCCCGCTCCAGAAATCCGAGGGGAGGCCGAACATCGCGGCCTGCTGGTGGATTTCACTGCCGCCGCAGAGCACGGCAAGCGAGGGCGAGAGCTGCACTCCGTGCAGGAATTCCTCCACCTCGGCATGCACATGGCCGATAAACGCCTTGTCATTCTTCGGATAGTCGAAATTGGCGAACATGAAGTCCTGCCAGACCAACAGGCCGAGCTCGTCGCAGAGCGCGAAGAAATCAGGTGTCTCGTAGGCCATGGTTCCGCCGATGCGGATCATGTTCATGCCGGCCTCGGCCGCAAGCCGCAGGAAGGGTTCGTAATCGGCCCGCTCGCCCGGTAGCCGTGCAATATCGGCTGTCGTCCACACCGCGCCCCGGCAGAAGACCCGCTCGCCATTGACGAGAAGCGCGAAATCGCTGCCGTCAGCGCCATGGTTGGCCTCGATCCGCCGGAAACCCGTTTTGCCCAGCGAGTGTTCTTCGCCGTCGAGGATCAGCGTCACGTCATAGAGATGTGGCACACCATGCGTGTGCGGCCACCATGCCTCGACTTCGGGCAGTTTGAGGATCGCCGAATAATGCCGGTCGCCGATCTTCTCAAAACCCTGTTCGACGCCAGCGCAGCGCAGCAGCATCACAGGCTCTTCGCCATCGGTATAAAGGGAAACGCTGAGCCGCCCCGCCCGGTTTTCCTCGAGCATGGCGCGTACCGAGACATTGTCGACCGCAGCCACTCCTCGCCGCACGAGCGAAATCGGACGCCATGGCCCCACGGCATGGATCTCCGGACACCAGCCGGGCATATGCCCGAGCAACGTGTTGCGGACATTCTTCAGCCCCTGCGGCGTAATCATCTGCGGCCGCCAGCGAGCACGCGGTCCGGGTTCCGCAAGGCGAGGGCCAAGCGCCCGGAAGCAAAGCGCCAGTTCATCACCGCCTGTCAGCGTCACCGGCATTTCGTGCGCAGTAAACATGCTCTCGGAAGAGAGGATTTCCTGGCCGTTGAGAAAAACATGGCAGATCGTCGCCAGCCCCTCAAAACGCAGGATCGCCTCACCCGGCTCCGTATCGAACAGGCGGGTCAGATACCAGGCGTCCTTGGTGTTCAGAGCCCGCGGATTTTCGCGGTCGAAGAGACCAGCCCTTTCGAGCGCGGCCGCGACCGTGCCCGGAACGGGCGCTGGAATGAACTGTGCGGAAAGGTGAATATCATGGGGTGTCGCGCAGGCATCAGGCTCGGTCAGAACCAGATTCCACCCTTCGGAAAGCAAGCTTTCCTCAGCTCCGATGCTTGCTAACCGCCCCCGCATGGTCAGATCTCCGGCTTCAGACTCGCTCCACAAGCGATGCCATCATCGAATCCCATGCATCGGCTGCCGGATCAAGTGCCGCTTTCAATGGCTCGAACTTGTGGCGGGTGACCGCGCGGGCAAGCTGGAACTGAACCGACTTCGCCCCTTCCGAGATGCGGCGCGCCTCCTCAGCGGCAACACCAAACTCGCCGGCTGAAAGCCAGGTCAGATGATCGGCAGCAAGTTCGAAATTCGCACCCACCTGCCGCAGCGTGTTGAAGGCATATTTGTGGAAGAAGCCGAAGGGCCGATCGGCCACTGCTTCGACCTGCAGCGGAAAGACCTCGGCAAAAGCGCGGATCGGGTTGGCGCTCGGGCGGCGACGAAAATGGAAAGCAAGGAGACGCCGGGAAACCTCGCGCAGATGCGCTTCGCCGACAGGGCGTTCCGGGAACTTGACGAATTCCGTATAGGGCAGGAACGGCGCATCCTCGTCCGTCAGATGGGATTGGAACAGCCCGTCGAAATCCTCGCCTTCGATGCGGAAATAACCGGCATTGTGGAAGTAGTCGACGCGCTTGCCGGCAAAATCCAGCCGGTTGATCGCGACCGTGGTCTTGCCATGCTCCTGCCGGTAGGCGGTGCCGCGCGTATCCGGCATGTAGAAGGAATCCATTTCGATGAGGCAGAGCCGCCCGCGGGCTGTCTGCACCTCGATATGCCGCTCGATACGGTCGTAGATCGCAAGCTCGGTGGCGCGGATGCCGTAGAGCGCTTCGAGATCCTCCAACGGCACCTTGAAGAAGGTGAACTGGTCGCCCTCGAAATCCTGCGTCAGCGTAAAACCGAGCATGGCTTCCGGCGCAACGCCGAAGGTCGAGAGAACCTCGATCCAGAGATCGATATAGCAATTGGTCTCCGGCCATATGCGCTCGTTGGAATGCAGCGCATGCGGCTTGTAGGCATCAGGGTCGATACCCGCAAAGACCGATGTCATCGTGCCGCTCAGCCCCACAGGACTTTCCGCACACTTGCCGGCCATTCCTTGACGTCGAGACCGTGGTGATGGAAGAGCGCGAGCGCGATGCGCTCCAGGCCGAAGCCGACGCAGGCGGTATGGGCGACGCTGCCGTCTTCGAGGTTCAGGCCCCACTTCACGCCGAAGGAGTCCTGATGGTAGTTGAAGCTCATGCAAGCCGTCGGATTTGCCGCCGAGGTGATCGGGATCAAGAGTTCGAACTTCAGGTTCTGGTCACGCTGGTTATTGACCATCATTTTGCCGGCACGGCCGAAAAAGGGGTCGTTGGCAACATCGATCGTAACGTCGAGCCCGACCTGCTTCATCATTTCAAGGCCGCGATCCATCCAGCTCTGGCGGAAATCGGTCACATGTTGCTCGGTGCCCATGCAGACATATTCGCGCATGCGAAAGAGCTGCTGACGAGCCGGATCCTTGGAAGGCTCATGGCGGAAACAATAGGATTGCAGATCGAAGAGGCCGCCCTTGGCAGGCAGGTTGCCGCGCTTGGCAACAGTCGGATAGAGCGGATAGCAGGCTGCCGGCGTCAGCACGATATCGGTCGCCTTCTGGTCCTTCGTCCAGTCCTCGCCGACTTCCATGCACTGCAACAGGCTCATATGGTCGAGCTCGCTGCCGCAGAAGCTGTGCACCGTGCCGGCGAGCTGCGGAAAGCTCTTCATGTACCCGCTCTTTTCGAAGAGTGCGCGGTTCATGCCAGGCGGAAAACGCATCGCCTCGGCGCCATCGGCGCCGCCAAACTTATCGATCAGCCGTTCAAAGGCGGCGATAACGTCTTCGAACTGACCACTGCGGCCGTAAAGACCGTCAACGCCGGTATCGATCAGCAGACCGGACTCGAAGAGCCGGTCCAGAAACGAGGTCTGCATATCCATGGCTTTACCCCAGTAGGCTAGTGTCCTGCTTATGGACAAGAAGCATGCTCGACGTATTGCCGAGGATGCGGTCGTTCGAGATCATGAGTTGCGCGGAATGGGCATCGCGCAGATGGCGTCCGAGGCTAAAGGGCGTACCGTTCTTGTAGCCCATGATGCCGCAGATCAGCATGGTATGATTGACGATTTCCAGGATCGTTTCGGAAGAAGCGATCTTCACGTTGTTCATTGCAACGGCAAAACCCATCGAAGAAAGCTTGTCGCCGTCAGCCTTGGCGTCTTCATAGGCCTTGAGGCCGGCAACGACGTTCGACTTCACCATCTGCAGAAGGTTGGAGACCTCCGCGAGGCGAAGCGCGCCGGGCGGCGTGGCATCGGGAGACTTGCGGGCGGCGGCACGCACGAATGCTTGAGCGCGGGAAACGGCGTCAACCGCGATGCCGTACCAGACACCGCTCCAGAGCAGGTGTGAAGATGCCAGCATCGACTGTGCAGCGATTTCAGCAAAAGGCTTCGGCAGGATCTGTACAGCCGGCGCCTCGCCCTTGAACAGGAAGCCGTCGGAGCAAGTGCCGCGCATGCCGAGTGTATTCCAGACATGCGTCTTTTCGATCGTGTACTGGTCTTTCAGGAAAGCTGTCAGCACCTGATCGGAAGAGGCGGCCTGCGAATGGCTGCGCGAGGTGATGAGAATGGCGTCGGCATGCGAACCGTAGGAAATGACGGTTGCGTCCTTTTCCAGCCGGCAGGTATCACCGTCGATTTCGATCGCGCAGATGCTGTTGCGCAGATTGCCGCCGATCCCGCCCTCGGTGGTGGCGGAGGCGATGAGGAGCTGTTCGGCGACTATGCGGCGCATGAAGGCGCTATGCCATTCGCTGTCAACGCCATGTTCGACAAGGCTTGAAAGCTTGATCTGGTGCATGGCGAAGACCATCGCGCTTGCCGCGCAGGCCTGACCGAGCACCGAGCACAATTCGGCGATATCGGTAATGGAAGCGGCCTCGCCGCCGAGATGGCGGGGAATCTGGATGCCGAACAGACGCTCGGCCTTCATCGCGTTTACGGCTTCCTGCGGGAACCGGCCCTCAAAATCGACGGCATCCGCATGCCTTGCCGCAATTTCGGCGACGCGAGCAGCCCTTGCGACGAGGCTGTCTTCCGTGATCTTGACCGGGAAGTTCATCAGGCGACCTTTCGGCTATCCTGAATGAGATCGACCGTCTTGGCGATCGCTGAAATGCTGGAAAAGGACTTGCGGTTCAGGAGATTATCCGGAAATTCGATGTCGAATGCCTCTTCGATGCCGAGCATGAGCTGCACCGAGGCGAAGGACGTCAGACCCGCGGTGTAGAGATCCGCATCATCGGCAACCTGATCAATCGAAACAGGAAGCTTACCGAATTTGGCTACGAGGTCGCGGATTGTCTTGTTCATCCCATTAACTCCAGATTTTCATGATCCTGAGCCGGCATTCATCGCCTTTTCATGGGAGTGCTTTTAGTGCGGAAAACAGAACATTCCGCTAATGTTATTAGTTAAATATAACTATCGCCCATACTTGGCATTTTACAAATCATGCCGGGCTGATGCCTAATACTTAATTTCTATCAATAGTTTGATATAGTCTAAGCAGAGCGGCCGCAACTGGCGGCGGCTGTGCCGAGTGCAGAAATGGTACGCCAAACGCGCACTTTTGCGTTAACCGGCAGGCGGATAGGAATGCTCGCCACCGCGATAATCGGAGATCGAGTAGCAGCCCTCCCCGGTCGTCTTCACGGCGCTCTCGCCGATTACCGCCTTGCCGTAACCGCCGGGAATATCGAGAATATAGGTAGGCTGGCAGAGCCCGGAGATACGGCCGCGAAGCGAGGCGACGATCTTCTGCCCCTCCTCTATCGACAGCCGGAAATGGCTGGTGCCGGGCGCAAGATCCGGATGATGCAGATAATAGGGTTTCACACGCGTCTCGACAAAGGCCCGCATCAGTTCCGCCAGGATATCAGGATCATCATTGACGCCCCTCAGGAGCACCGACTGGCTGACCATGACGATGCCTGCATCCACCAGCCGGGCGCAGGCGGCGCGTGCTTCCGCCGTCAGTTCCCGCGGATGGTTGGCGTGAAGCGCGACATAGACAGTCTTGCCACTCGCTTTCAGAGCCGCGATCAGCTCTGCATCGATCTTTTGCGGATCGACGGCGGGCACGCGCGTATGGAAGCGCACGATCTTCACGTGCTCGATCTCTGCAAGCTGGCTGAGAATCTCACCAAGACGCCGCGGTGAAAGCACCAGCGGATCGCCGCCCGTCAGGATCACTTCCCAGATTTCGCCATGCCCGCGGATATAGTCGAAGGCGGCAGTGAGCGCCGCTGCATCGAGAGTGCCGAGCCCCTGCGGCCCGACCATCTCCCGCCGGAAACAGAAGCGGCAATAGACCGGGCAGACATGCACGGCCTTCAGCAGCACGCGGTCGGGATAGCGATGCACGATGCCCTCGACCGGGCTGTGGGCATGATCGCCTATGGGATCAGCCCGTTCCTCCGACGTGGTGACGAGCTCCGCTGCATCGGGCACGAATTGCCGGGCAATCGGGTCAGCCGGATCGGCATGATCGATCAGCCGCGCCATGGCGGGCGTCAGCGTGAGGGCATAACGCGTGGCAACCTCGTCGAGCGCCAGCCGTTCGGCTTCTTCGATCAGCCCCGCCCTGACAAGATCGTCCACGCTCTTGATCGGACGCATGATATTCATCGGCCGTACTCCGCGACCGGCGCCCAGAGCACCTGATCGATCCGAGAGGCACCCGTCGCCAGCATCGCCAGGCGGTCGAAGCCGAGCGCGATACCGCTTGCTTCCGGCATGATTGCCAGCGCGGCCAGAAAATCCTCGTCGAGCGGATAGGTCTCGCCATAGACCCGCACCTTCTCCGCCATCTCGATCTCGAAACGACGCCGCTGCTCGGCGGCATTGGTCAATTCGCCAAAGCCGTTGGCAAGCTCGACGCCGCAAGCATAAAGTTCGAACCGCTCCGCCACGCGGGGATCGCGCGCCGACGGCCGCGCAAGCGCGGCTTCGGAAACCGGATATTCATCGAGAATGGTGACGCGGCCGAAGCCGAGATGCGGCTCGACCTTCTCCACCAGCACCCGGCTGAATAGATCGGCCCAATGGTCATCATCGGCAACGCGCATGCCGACCCGCCCCATTTCGGCAGCGAGATGTTCGCGATCGGTCGAGCCGTCAGCAGACACAGAAGCCAGAAGATCGACGCCGGCATAGCGACCGAACGCTTCTGCAACGCTGATACGCTCCGGCCCGGCGAAGGGGTCGCACTCGGCGCCACGATAGGTGAGCGTTGTGGTTCCAATCGTTTCGGCGGCGAGCGCCAGCATGCGCACACAATCCATCATCAGGCTCTCATAGCTTTCGCCCGCACGATACCATTCGAGCATGGTGAACTCAGGATGATGGAGCGGCCCACGCTCGCGGTTGCGATAGACATGTGCGAAGCAGACGATGCGTTCTTCACCAGCGGCCAAGAGCTTCTTGCAGGCAAATTCCGGCGACGTGTGCAGGTAGAAGGGTGCAGCCTGTCCATCTGTCGTCAGGGCCTGTGTGGCAAACGCATGCAGATGCGCCTCATTGCCCGGAGAGACCTGCAAGGTGGCGGTATCGACCTCAATGAAATCCTCACGCGCGAAGTAGCCGCGCAACGCTGCCTGGATCGCGTTGCGCCCCATGAGGAACGGACGGCGATCGGCGTGTACGGCGGGGGTCCACCAGGGAGACGCTTTGGCGCTCGTGAGGTTCATTCAGCGCTTTCCTCGCCGGATTCAGCCGGTATGGGGGTGGCTATTTCTGCGATTTTAGGTTAGTGCGCCCCGAAAGAAAAACATTTTGCGTCTTCAGGGCCATTCCGACTGTCCTCTACGACGCCGAAAGCCGACTTACAAGGAAGTCTTATGGTCAAGGTCATCGCCTCTTCGGTCCGCAAGGGCAACGTTCTCGATGTCGACGGCAAGCTCTACGTCGTTCTCACGGCTCAGAATTTCCACCCGGGCAAAGGCACGCCGGTCACCCAGGTCGACATGCGCCGCATCGTCGACGGTGTGAAGGTTTCCGAGCGTTGGCGCACCACCGAGCAGGTCGAGCGCGCCTTCGTCGAAGACGTCAACTTCCAGTACCTTTATGAAGATGGCGAAGGCTTCCACTTCATGAACCCGGCCACCTATGACCAGGTCGTCGTCGACGTTGACACTATGGGCGACCAGAAGGCCTACCTCCAGGAAGGCATGACCTGCATCCTGTCGATCCACGAAGGCATTCCGCTGGCGCTCGATCTGCCGCGCCACGTCACCCTCGAGATCGTCGAGACCGAGCCGGTCGTGAAGGGCCAGACGGCCTCCTCCTCCTACAAGCCGGCGATCCTGTCGAACGGCATCCGCACTTTGGTTCCGCCCCATATCGACGCCGGCACCCGCGTCGTCATCGCGACGGAAGACAATTCCTACGTCGAGCGCGCCAAGAACTGAGCGCATCAGTTCCAGACATTCCAACGGCCTGGAGCACCCGCTTCGGGCCGTTTTCATTTGACGTCTGCTTCCAAGGGCACGATCGCCCTGACGGCGCCCGTGGCCATATAGAGAAAGGCCGGAAAAACGCCGGCCTCCGTACTCAGAGATGAGGATTGCGCGGCCGGTATTTCTTCACCAGTTTCTGGTTGATCTCCGCAGCACCCGGCATGTTGGCGCTAAGATAGACCGGCGCATCGCCGGACTTGGAAAGCTCGGAGGCGACGTCCGCGAAGATAGCGTTGATGACCGTCACCCCGACCGCCGTCGAGACCGGCCCGACCCGGAGGCCGGTGCCATCCAGATCGAGAACGGCGTCGCCCGGCGGCAATCCGTTGTCGAGCACCACATCTGCGACATCGGCCAACCGCCGGCGGCCATTGGCGATCGCTGTCGAATAGGCAATCGATGTGATGGCGATCACCTTGACGCCGATCTCTCGCGCATAGTCGGCCGCCTCGATCGGCGCGGCATTCACGCCCGAATTCGAGGCGATGATGATGACGTCGCCCGGCTGCATGCCGTAACGCTCCAGCATCGGCCGTACCAGACCCTGCGTGCGTTCATAGACCGAACTGATGACCGCACCCTCATGCAGCATCGCCGAACCGACCAGGACCGGCACCGTGAAGGCGAGCCCGCCAGCTCGATAGTGAACTTCTTCCGCCAGCATATGCGAATGGCCGGTGCCGAAGACATAGACGCGCTTGTCGCCACGGGCAGCCTCGAGTATCACGGCAGCGGCCTGCGCCATCGGCTCCGCAAGGGCCTGTTTCAGCTCCTCCAGCCGGCCGATGAGATTGGCGAAATAGGCGTCCGTAATGTCGCTCATCCGCCGCTCCCTAAGCCGCTTCGCCGTTGAGCCAGGTCGCCGTCACATCGATCGCATCGGTGAAATGCACGAGATCGGCGCGCGCGCCCGGCGAAAGGTGGCCGCGATCGGCAAGCCGCAGGAACCGCGCCGGATAGAGCGTCGCCATCCTGAGCGCTTCAGCAAGCGTCAGTTCCAGATAGGTGACGCCGTAGCGGATCGTCGAAGCCATATCGACATCCGAGCCTGCCAGCGTGCCGTCCGAAAGCACGAGTTTGGAACAGAAACCGCCCCTTTCGCGTCGCACGGTGCGGCCATTGAGCATGAACGTGTCCTTCTCCGAGCCGACGAGCGACATGGCGTCGGTTACGAAGAAAAGCTTGCCCTCGCCACGCTTAGCGTGCAACGCCGTGCGCAATGCCTTCGGATCGACATGGTGACCATCGGCGATGATGCCGCACCAGACCGCCGGATGATCGATCGCCGCCCCGACGAGCCCTGGCGCGCGATGCGCCAGCTGACTCATGGCGTTGAAGAGATGTGTCACTCCCCGGGCACCGGCATCGAAACGAGCTTCCGCCGCTTCGCTCGTGCTGTCGGAATGGCCGATGCTGACGATGACGCCGGCTTCGCTGAGTTCGCGCACCTGCGAAACCGTTACCTGTTCCGCCGCCATGGTGACGAGCAACGTGCCGATCGCCTCGCGCGCAGCGATGAAGGCCTTGACGTCCTTGTCCTCGACCGGCCGCATGAGCTCGGCGAGATGCGCGCCCTTGCGCGCCGGCGCCAGATGCGGGCCTTCCAGATGCAGGCCGGCAACACCGCGGTTCGTCTTCACCGCAACCTTGGCCGCCTCGATCGCTGTTGCCGTTGCCTCGGCCGTGTCGGTGATCAGCGTCGGCAGCAGTGCCGTCGTGCCGTATGGCCGATGTCCATCGGCGATCATGTACATGGAAACCGGCGATGGGTCGTCGTTCAGCATACGACCACCCCCGCCGTTGACCTGCGCATCGACGAAGCCAGCAGACAGCACGCCTCCATCAAGCGTCACGACTTCGCCCTCGGGCAGCTTATTCAGGCCGACGATCGCCTCGACGCGTCCGTCCTTGACGATCAGCGCCCGCTCGTCATGAAAGCGCTCTCCGTCGAAGATACGGGCGCCCGTGAAGATCTTGCGGCTCATCAGACGGTCTCCGTCACCTTGAGCAGGTTTGCCGGCTTGTCCGGATCGAAGCCCTTACGGCGGGTGACCGACTCGATCAGGCGGTAATAGACGAGCAGCGAGACCAGGGGATCGACGAGGCCGTTGCCGGTCGTCGGAACCTGCAGGTTGACGCCGGCAAGCGGCTTTGTGGAGAAGGGCACGGTCGTGGCGCCAAGTTTCTGCAGCCGATCCAGTGCCTTCACATTATTGTCGAAAGCAGCATCTTCAGGCACGAAACCGACGATCGGGAAGCCCGGCTGCACGAGGCGCATCGGGCCATGCATCAGTTCGGCAAGCGAGAAGGCCTCGGCATGAAGACCTGCGGTTTCCTTAGCCTTCAGCGCCGCTTCAAGAGCAATGGCGAAAGCCGTGCCGCGGCCGCCTGTGTAAAGCGATGCGGCGCTGAACAGAACACCCTCGGCAGCAGCAGTATCGATGCCCGATGTCGCAGACAAAGCGGCCGGCAGCTTCTCGATAGCGGCCTGCAGATCGGCCTTGCCGCCGATCGCAGCAGTGACACCGGCAAGGGCGGCAACCGATGCGATGAAGGACTTGGTCGCGGCAACGCTCTTTTCGGCACCGGCATTGAGGCCGAGAACGATATCGGCCTGCTTGGCGAGCGGGCTGTCGGTGACGTTGACGACGGCGATCGTCGTCGCTCCGCCCTTCTTGGCCGCTTCCTGCAGTGCCACGATATCGGGACTGGCGCCCGACTGGGAAACGGTGAAGTGGATGCCACCCTTCAGATGTAGGGAAGCGCCATAGACCGAGGCGATCGAAGGGCCGATCGAGGCGACCGGCACGCCGCAAGTGATCTCGAAGAGATATTTGAAGAAGGTCGCTGCATGGTCGGAAGAGCCCCGCGCCGCCGTCGTCACGACGCTCGGACGGGCGGACGAAAACAGCCGGGCGATTTCGGCAAAAACCGGCTTTTCCTTTTCGAGCAAGGCGGCGACCACTTCGGGCGACTGGCCCGCTTCCTGCAGCATCAACGACTGGTTCTCACTCATAGGTCATCTCCAATTCTCAGTTCGGCGACGAAATCATAGGCGTCGCCACGATAATGCGAGCGGGTGTATTCAACGACACGCTGGTCTTCCAGGCGCGATACGCGCTCGATCAGAAGCGCAGGCGCACCGGCCTTGACATCAAGAATAGCGGCCGAAGAGGGATCGAGCGTGACGGCCGTCAATCGCTGCATGGCGCGCACCGGCTTGTGGCCGCTCTGCGCAAGCGCATCGTAGAGCGAGCCTTCGCCGCCGGCATTGTCGCCAAGAAACTTGACCGGAACGACGGCGCGTTCGATGGCGAGTGGCAGCCCGTCGGCCAAACGAAGGCGGTCGAGCCGCAGCACCGGCTCGTCGACACTGAGGCCGAGCAGGAAGGACTCTTCCGGAGATGGGCTGTTGATGGTGCGCGACAGGATCTGGGCCGCCGGCGAGCGCCCGCGTGAACGCATGTCCGCCGAGAAGGAGGAAAGTCGCCACAGCGACTGCTCCATACGCTCGACCTTGCTGGAAACGAAGGTGCCGCTGCCGTGCCGGGATTCAAGCGCACCCGATGTCATGAGATCCCGATAGGCTGTTCGCACAGTGACGCGGCCGAGTTTCAGAGCTTCCGCCAGATCGCGTTCGCCGGGCAGCGCCGTGCCGGGCTTCAAGAGGCCCTCCTGAATGAGGCCGGTGAGGCCCTGCGCCAGCCGCTTGTAAAGCGGTCCCGTTGCCGCCTCATCGCGCAGCCCACGGCCATTCAGTTCCGCTATCAGACTGGTTCTATCCATGGATACACAATAGAACCTATTTAGAACCAATCGGCAAGCCGGATTCGCTTCACCAAAGAAAAAACCCTCGCGGTTGGCCGCGAGGGTCTCATTAATCAGGACAGGAAATACGAACTCAGTTCTTCGTAAAGATATAATC
>NZ_JBFUBG010000019.1:0-84633 GCF_056405875.1 Rhizobium sp. P1_E6
GCAATACCCGCTGGGCGGGCGCAATTGCCCGATGGATGGCCGCGCGGGCCATCACGCCGAACCAGATTTCGCAAGCCAGCATGCTGGCGGCAGCAATCGCCGGCGGCGCTTTCTATCTGGCGGGACAGACAACAGGCCTGCCACGTGCCTGCTACCTGTTGCTGGCCGTTCTATTCTGCCAGGCACGCCTCCTTTGCAATCTGTTCGACGGCATGGTCGCCGTCGAAGGCGGAAAGGGAGAGGCTGACGGTCCTTTCTGGAACGAGTTTCCGGATCGCATCGCCGATCTGATGATATTCGCCGGCGTTGGATATGGAATCGGTATGCCGGGCCTGGGCTGGGAGGCCGGCGCCTTCGCTGTGTTGACAGCCTATGTCCGCGAACTCGGTCGCGCCACCGGCAATCCCAGCGACTTCTCTGGCCCGATGGCAAAGCAGCATCGGATGGCGGCGGTAACGGCGGCGGCGTTGGTATCCCTTCTCGAGCCATTGTGGGGCGGGCAAAATCAGATCCTGATGATCGGACTCTGGGTAATAGCGCTGGGAGCAGCCCTTACAACGATCCGCCGCTCGAAGACATTGGTCACGCGTCTCAAGCTTCGCTGACGAAGTGGTCATGGGGATTTCGGCGTCGCCGGTCTCGACAGTCGTCAGGCGCCTTCCGGTTCTCTCATTGCCAGGCCTGGCCAGAGCGCGCCGATCGGAGCGAAGGCCGAGGACGGTATCGTCGTTGACATAAGCGCGAGAGCGCAGCCAAAGCGGCCGGTATCCATGTCAGCCAGCTCTTCCGCTAGCGCAAGGGCCGCCGTCCCGGAAGATTCCTCTCTCAGTCCGCAGCTTTTCATTTTCCGCGCCTTGCAATTGCGTCAGCTCTCCGCTTCCTTGCTGTACGAAAATGTTTTGGGAGGCACGGATGAGGGAATTCGAACGCGTCGATCAACTGTTCGAGGCCTGGAACAATCAAGAGTCGCCCGGCTGCGCGGTTGCGGTCATACGCGATGGGGATATTGTCCATAAGCGCGGCTTCGGCATGGCCAATCTGGCCCATGGCATCGCGATCGGGCCGTCCACTGTCTTTCATTCGGCATCCGTCTCCAAACAGTTCGCGGCATTTGCAATCCTGCTGCTGTCAGCCGAAGGAAAACTGTCCCTTGACGATGCCGTGCGGAAATACGTGCCCGACCTGCCTGATTTCGGCGCGCCGATCACCCTGCGACATCTGCTCCACCATACCAGCGGCATCCGCGATCATTGGGAATTGCTGTCCCTCGCAGGCTGGCGTTACTCCAAGGACTTGATCACCGACGACGACATCCTTGCCGTCGTCTCCCGCCAGCAGGATCTGAACTTCCAGCCGGGCGACGAACATCTCTATTGCAACACGGGTTATGCCTTACTGGCGCAAGCCGTGAAGACGGTCAGCGGCCAGTCCCTGCGTGCCTTTAGCTCGGCCCGGATTTTCGAACCCCTCGGGATGCGCAATACGTTCTTTCGCGACAACTATGCCGAGGTCGTCAGGAATGTCGCCGACGGTTATGTGGAGACGGAATCCGGGATAGAGATCTCGAACACCAATTTCGACACGGCAGGCGCGACCAGCCTGCTGACGACAGTCGAAGATCTCGCGCTTTGGGACGAAAATTTTTACCATCGGCGCGTAGGAGGGCCAGACGTCATCGCAAAGATGCTCGAACGCGGCCGGCTGAACGATGGCAGTGAAATCGGCTATGCCGCGGGCCTCGGCATCGGTACCTATCGCGGCATAACGATCGTCGAACATACCGGCGGCGATGCCGGCTTCCGCTCCGATCTCATCCGTTTTCCCGAGCAGCATTTCTCCGTGGCGATCCTCGCCAATTTCGGGTCGATCGTGCCCAGCGCCCTCGTCCGACGGATCGCCGATATCTACCTCGCGGATGTGTTGCAGCCGGTACCGGAACCTGCGCCGAGCAGGTTTCCACAGCCCGACGCGGATGCATTGGAACTGCTCACCGGCTATTACGCCGAGGCGCGACTAGCCGGCCGGGTCGCCCGCCTCGCGACGCATGATGGGAAGTTGCTGGGCGGCTACGACATCGAGTATGATGGCTATGCCCTTGAAGCAGTGGATGATCGTCGCTTCCGTTTCAGCGATTTCCCAAACAGTGAGATCGAGCTGGAGCAACAAGAAGGTCAGCCGGCGACCGAGCTTACGTCCTATGTCGACGGCAAGCGCGGCTACCAATACCGGCGATTGCCTGCATATACGCCTTCACCAACGGAGCTTGCCGACCTGGCCGGCTCCTATCGTCCGGTCGAAAACGACATGCCCTATGAAGTGAAGGTCAGGGAGGCGGGCTTGGTGTTCAGATCTTTGAAATCCCGAGAAATCTCGCTGACTGCAGTCGCTCCGGATCATTTTCTCGGTGATGGCGACCGGTTCACCTTCACCCGCGACGGAGACGGCCGGGTCACCGGCGTGCTGATGAACAGCGGTCGCGTCCGCAATTTCCGCTTCGAACGGCTTTGATCCGCTCGCTTGTGGCACACAACCGTTCAGTTTGACTTTTCGGGCGTCGCAGGATCGGCTTCCGCCTTGAAAGGACGTGAACCAACGACCCCGTCGTCCGAATATGCGAGGCGCGTGAAAAGCAAAATTTGTGGTGATTTCGTTTGGTTCGTAAGGTCGTCGCTTCGCCGCCGCCTAACTCGGCGAGGCGTCATGACCGCCGGCGGCTCTTTGACCTAAGCGGGCAACAACTTCAGTGCGGTTCTGCGCCTGCAACTTGCGCATTATGTGTTGCAAATGCATCTTCACCGTATGTCCCGATAAATTGAGTTTTCCGGCAATTACCTTGTTTGAGCAGCCGGATTGCAACTCTGCGAGGACATCAGCTTCCCGGGGAGTGAAATCGGCAATCGCCAGGTACTGCATCCTGTCATCCAAGCTTTTTTCGGCCTCGCTTCTGGCCGGACCATGCTCGTTTGAGCCGTTTGTAACAGCTCCCAACAGCTGCGGGAAAAATGTTCCTCCTGCCAGAACGAGACGAAGACCGGCGAGGGCAATGTCAATCGGCAGTGAAGTCGAGAAAAAGCCGCGGATACCCATCTTGAGCGCCTGACGGGCTATGTCGACGTCGTCGGTACCTGAGAGCAACGTGATAGAAGCCTCGGGAAAACGTGCAGCAATTGCCGCGAGGTCATCCCGCAGGCTGGTGCTCTCGACACCTCTACCGGCGAGATCTAGTGCAATCAAGCGCACCTCAGCTCCAAGAGCTCGGTCGAGGCTCTCGGTCGAGACCAGATCGATAAAACTCCAACCGGCGAGTTCACGCTCGAGAAGCTTCACCACGGTGGTGCGCGCCAGTGTAGAATGCTCAATAACGATCACAGTTGGTGCATTGCGCCCCATACGGCGCTTAGGTTTAACACTGTCGGACACTTGCGTGCTCCCCGGAATATTTGCAACCCAACAGTTTTGGATACTATTCCTGTTCTCGCTTCATGTCATGATAAAAAGCGAGTGTATTTTCGATATCAATAGTCTGATCTCTCATGATAATTCTTATAGTCTATAAAGCTTCATCGAGAGATAACTGGGCTTGCAGAGCATGTTGAAAAGCTTGTTTCGAGGATCTGCTGAATCGACTTGTCGCTGCAGACTTTCCAGTCTCCGCCCAATTGACGTACGGCAAGCAAGTCAACAAAGCTTTCAAAGGCACTGAAAAGGCAGCCGATCTACTACAGACCCTTTCCGGAAAGAGCCGTTGGATATAACGAGCTGCCGATCAGCTCGGCTTTGTTTCCATTTCTCAATTCAAAGCAGGTGCAGACCTCGACAGTGAAAGCGACTAACGCGAAAAGTGACACAAGCGTGAGATCGCTGATAACCCGTTATGATTATTGAAAAACTCGGCTCTGGCGACGCATAAATACCAGTTAGCATCGTTTTCACTCAGGCAGCACTGCGCCGGTACCCGCAGATGCAGGCCGGAGGCAACTGCCTCGCCGCCGAAATCCAAAGCATGTCACCCAAAAGTGTACAGCGGTTTTGCGACGACGACATGCGAAAACAAAGGCCTACGCATCGGCCCGAAAATCGGAATCGATTTGCGGGCCGGTGCGTAGATTAAAAGAGTTAGAGGTCCTTAGCGCGTCCGAATGGACGCACGGCGTTCTAAAGTGTGGCAAGCGAATCTGAAAGATTGTGACACGCCTTAAAGCAATGCGGATAGGTCATGGTGGAATGTTCGGCGTCTCAATGAGCCGGCCGTGGCCATGTCGGCCCGGGAGACGAAAGCCGGGCGGAGGAAGCAATTCGACATATGGCTTGAAATGGCACGAAGAACAGTCTCGTGCAATTGAGCCTCCGCAAAGCAAGTGGGGAGTCCATCCGCTAGAGTATTGTTTTCACGCGATTCCGAACGCAAACCGCTGCACGCTTTTGCTGGAGTTGCGCTAGCTATGCATGAAGCCCAGAATGTCGTCTACGAGAGCCGAATGGGCGTCCGTGAGGTTGCCCCCGCCGCCATGGCCCCCGATGCCGGCCAGCTGAAGCGCATCCTGATCATAGAGAACGTGATCGATCTGTTGGGCGTCTGCCGTGCCACCGGCGGGAACGGCAATGTTGATGGGATGGAAATAGGCGAAATTGACGTCAACCATGCTGCCGGTTGACGATCCAACCCCGCCACCGCCGCCCGCGTGGTTACCGGTAAAAATCGTGTCTGACGACAGGTTGAAGCCACCGCCATCGCCGCCGATGCCGGCGATCTGCACAGTGCCCTGATCGAAAATGACATTGTTTGTCTGATGAGCCTGCGCCGAGCCGCCTGCGGCGCCGATAGCGATGTTGATCGGCGAGAAGATCGCTATGCTGACGTCGACCATGCTGCCGACGAAATATCCATCGCCGCCGTGGCCCGCATAATAGTCGCCGGTCAATGTCAGCGCAGTTCCCGGGCTCATCGACGGGCCATGGCCCGCAACGTTATGGTCTCCGCCCGAGCCACCCATACCGCCAATCTGGGTTGCGCCCTGCAGGAACAGTGCATTGTTGGATTGCTCGGAGTGAGCCGTGGCACCGGGGCCGGCAGCCACAGCAGCATTCACGGGGGCAAACAGCGCGACTTCGGTGCTGACGAGTCCGCCGTAGAAGAGCCCATTGCCCCCGCCGCCGGCATGACTGCCGCCATCACCGCCGCCGATGGCAACATTTCCGCTTCCACCATTCCCCCCAATTCCAGCCATTTCGGTGGGATGCTGATTGATGAGCGCGTTGTTGCCCTGAAAGGCGTCGACACTCGAATGAGGTCCAGCAATAGCGGCATTGGACGGCATGAAGACGGCCAATGCGTTGCTGCTGATCACGCCTTCGCTTATCCCGTCACCACCGCTACCGGCCGACGTATAGCTCGGACCTGAAGCGACATCCAACGGAAGCCAGGTCGGCACCAGCGCCAGATGCCCCGCGGCCACATTTGAAGCGAGGTTTTGATCGGTGCCCGCTTTGGGCACGTCTTCCAGTAAGGGACGAGTTTCCGTCATTACCGTCTCCGTTCCGCGTCCGACCGCGCGTCCATCGGGCGTGCAGCACATGCAGCCTGAATTTTTCAGCATTGTGCCTCTGAACGTCAGAAAAGCAGAGCCTGCAATTCGTCTACATCCCCGCGGCTAGTACCGTAGCCATTTGGCTGTCATGGCCGGAGCGTCCCATTGTCCGGGTTCGAGAGCACCATCCGTCTTCGGACGAAAGGTCCTGCAGCTTGCACCCACTTTCTCGCGGCGGACATGAAAGTTTTGCAGCCTCGAACAGGATCTCTTCCGCCAGGCGCAGGCTGATCAAAACCCCGCAATACTGCCGGTTCGCCCGGACGGCCGTGCTTCGAAGAGCGGCGTCGCTTCGACGAAGTCGGACCACCAGATACCAATCCAAAGCAACGCCTTATCATCTCCAAGTATACGCCCAAAGGAACGTCGCCGAATATCTAGATAGTTCGCAGATTAAATCGCGAGCAATATTCGCCCGCGGTTGTATTGGCTGGCGGTGATAACGAATACCCACGCCGTAAGGTGGACGCCGTAAAAGGTTCACGGACGAAACGAAGTAGAAGGAGTGACATCAATGCCTATTCCACAAATGTCTGACACGATTTATCTCAACAACCCGGATGCGGGCGACGCCAATGCCGGCAACGGCGGTGATGGCCACAACGGTGGCAACATTAACTACAACCCGGTTGCATATGTAGACCCCGTGCAAACGGTCTACGGAGCAACCACCGATGTGCATAACGGCGATCACGTCTGGCAGGGGGCAGATTGGGACGCCGGCGGCGGTGGAGCCGGTGGCTTCAGCCAGGCCCAGAACGGTTTCCTGGCATCGCTCACCAGCGGCGCTGGCGGCGCTGGTGGAGATTCACACTCCAACGGCGATCAAGGA
Source organism: Rhizobium sp. P1_E6 (assembly GCF_056405875.1). Taxonomy (NCBI): domain Bacteria; kingdom Pseudomonadati; phylum Pseudomonadota; class Alphaproteobacteria; order Hyphomicrobiales; family Rhizobiaceae; genus Rhizobium; species Rhizobium sp. P1_E6. The sequence continues at coordinate 6,421 of NZ_JBFUBG010000019.1, forward strand.
AACACGAGCGGCGGCGATACGGCTGCGGTGGCTGCGGCGACGACCGCGACACAGTATACGCAGCTCGTGGCCGATCAGCACGCCACCATCCTCGCAGGCGTCGGCGGTAACGGCGGCAACGGGAACAACGCTCTGGGCGGCGATATCTCGTCAGCTTTGGTTCACACCGATCCCGAAACGACGACGGTGAACAATGCTCTCGATCATTTCATCAACGCCTTCGGCCATATCGACGTCAGCCATCTTGGCTCATGAACTCATTCGCCTTGAGGGTCGCCGGTTTCGGCTGGCGACCCTGATCATTTGCTGAACCAGCAAGCAGCCTCTTCTTGTCAGTATCAAATGCAGCGAGATCTGATAATGGCAACGATTTCTACAAAGCCATCGCGCCCGCAGACACATCTCGTTGTCGCGCTCCGAGCTTGTGCAGGAGCCTTCACGTTGGTCTTCCTCTATAGCTGCGGCTACAATCTCTTTCTTCTGGCGCCTTCCATCTACCTCCTGCAGATCTATGACAGGGTCCTGTCGAGCCGAAGCTCTGACACGCTCCTGATGCTGACGTTGATCATCGCCGTCGCGGTGCTGGTCGGGTCCATGCTCGATATCGTGCGCAGGGCAGCTCTTTCGCGCATCGGGAGCTGGCTGGACCACAGGCTGCGGCCCGTGGTGCTGACCGCATCATTCGAATATGCCGCTCGCGCCGATACGGGAGCCGCCACGGAATGCTACAGGGATCTGGCCGCATTGCGCCAGTTCCTCGATTCACCGGCCAGCTCGCTGTTTTTTGACGTTCCCTGGGCGCCGCTATTCCTGCTCCTGCTCTTTCTTGTTCATCCGCTGCTCGGGACCATCGGTCTTCTGAGCGCATTTGCGCTTCTGCTGTTTGCATTCCTGACGGAACTGGCGACGCGAGAGCCGCTTGGCCAGGCCAATCTTGCCCTTTCGAGGAGCTATTTGCGATTTGCGACCGCCCTCAAAAACATCGAGGTTATCAGGGCGATGGGCATGCAGGATGGCGCAGCGCAGATCGTCTATCGCGATGCGGAAATGGCAAGAAGGTCGCAGGACATCGCGATGCATCGCACGGAGATCATTCTTGGTTTCTCCAAATCGATCCGCACACTCGCGCAGATCCTCATGATGGGATCGGCGACATGGCTGGTGCTCGCCAACAATGGCAGCCCCGGAATCATCTTCGTTGCCAGCCTGCTGCTCGGACGCGGGCTCGCGCCGATCGAGGGCGCAATAGGGGCATGGCGCGCCTTCACGTATGCGCGCAATGCCTTTAATCGTCTGAACAATATGCTGATAACAGTTGCATCGGGATCCGATGCCCGAATGGTGCCGGTACCGGAACCCGGTGGCCTCGTTCTCGATAACGTCAGCTATATCAAGCCATTCGCCAATCAGCCAATATTGACGGATATCACCTTGCGCCTGGCACCTGGCGATTGCGTAGCGCTTATCGGTCCGTCCGGATCGGGAAAATCGACACTTGGACGCGTCATAGCAGGCGTTGTGCAGGCGACGAGCGGATGTGCTCTTCTCGGTGGGGTCGATATCTCGGCTCTACGCCTTTGCGGCGGGACCCGCCACGTCGGATACCTGCCGCAGGACATCGAACTCTTCGGCGGAGCAATCAAGGATGTGATCGGCCGGCTGGACGGGGGAGATCCCGGCAAGGCGATCGACGCCGCAAAGCTGGTCGGATTGCACGAAGCGATCATGCGGCTCCCCCGGGGTTATGAGACCGATATCGGTGAAGGGGGAAACCTGCTCCTTCGAGCTCAGCGCCAGCAGCTGGGACTGGCACGGGCGGCCTATGGAAATCCATCTCTTATCGTTCTCGACGATCCGAATTCGAGCCTGGATTATGACGGCGAACGAATGCTGTTCATGGCAATCGAGCGCATGAAATCCAGGGGCATGACCATCGTCATCATAACGCACCGGATGGGGATCCTGCCGGTCACCAACAAGATTGCCGTCATGCGTAACGGGACCGTGGCTGCCTTCGGCGACAGTGAGCGGATTTATGAAACTTATCTTCAACCACCGTCTCGAACAAGAACATAGGGAAGGACGCTGCCATGACCCTTGTTCAACTGGACGCAAAGCCGGCGAGATCTTCAAATTGGTCAAGGACGGTCCAGCGGTTCGCTCGACGATCGACAGCGGCAACCAGGCAACAGACGGCCTATTCGTCTGATATCGGATCGCAACAGCGCGGGCTCGCCCCCCCTTCACCCATGCCGGGGCTCAGAGGCGTTGTTTGGACGGGTAACCTGTTGATCCTGGTCTTCATCGTCGGATTGGGGATCTGGTCGGTTCTGGCGCCGCTTAAAAGCGCTGCGATCGCATCGGGCGTCATCGAGCCGGAATCCAGCCGCAAGACCATTCAACATCTGGAAGGCGGGATCGTGCGACGGATACTCGTCAAAAACGGCGATGCGGTCACGGCCGGGGAAGTCGTCATAGAACTCGACGATACGAAATCTCGCTCGGAGCGCGACAGCATTCAAGGGCAACTTTGGGACGCCGAAGGAAGCCGCGCCCGCCTGCTTGCGGAGCAGACGGGCCGCGACAATGTCGCCTATCCCCAGGATCTCAGGGCAGCAATGGACAAATATCCTGCGGTCAGCGCGATTCTGACCGGGCAACAGAAAATTTTCGAAGCCCGTCGCCGGGTCATGCAGGCGGAAATCAGGATCACCAATGAAAAAATCGCGCAGGTGCGGCAGGAAATCGTCGGGCTTGGCGCGCAGAAGGCAGCACTGGCCGACAGAGTCACAATCTCGCAGCAGGAAATGGAACAGGTTGCGGTCCTCAACGCCAAAGGACTGGAAAAAAAGAGCCGGCTTCTCAACCTCGAGCGGGAAAAAGCAGACCTTGACGGCCAGCAGGGTGAAGTAGAGGCACAGATCTCTCGCGCCTACCAGGTGATCAGCGAATCACAGGCCGATCTCGCAAAGCTTGAGAGCGACCGGTTGAGCGAAGTCGCCCAAGGTATGCGCGATATGGAAAGTCGGATCATGCAACTGCGCGAGCGCTTGCGGGCGATCGACGACCAACTTTCAAGGACCGATATCCGAGCTCCCGAAGACGGAACAATCATGAATCTGCGCATCCACACATCAGGTGGAGTGATCGGCGCGGGCGAGCCGCTCGTCGATCTCTTGCCACGCTCCGATCGCCTTATCGTGTCTGTCCACGTGAGGCCGGAAGACATCAATCTCGTCCGTGTGGGGCTCGAGGCACAGGTTCATCTCCTTCCATACAATCAGCGGCGCGTTCCACTCCTGAAAGGTCGTGTCGAGTATGTTTCAGCGGACCGTCTCACCGATACGCAGAACGGCCAGCCCTACTTTGCCGCGACAATCCGTGTCACGGACGAGCGGTTGGCGAAAATGAATGATGTCGAACTGGTCGCGGGCATGCCCGCACAGACACTGATCGAAACGGGCAAAAGCAGCGTGGCGCTCTATGCCGTTAGACCACTCCTCGACAGTTTCAACAGAGCATTTCGCGAGGACTGACACGGTGATGGGCAAGAGAAAATTCGACGACGACCAGATTACCGGCATTCTGAAGGAGCACCAGGCCGGAGTGACGGTGGCAGATGTTTGCCACAGACACGGTATCAGCGAGCCGACCTTCTACCGGTGGCAATCCCTGCAGTTCCGAAATGTCGGTCTCGAAGCCAAAAGGGTGAGAGCACTGGAGGAAGAGAACCAGAAGCTCAAGAAGCTTTTGGCCGAGGCCATGCTCTCGGCGGCAACGCTCAGCGAGATGCTGGCGAAGACATCGAACGGGCGAAACTAACCTCTAAATGAGGGAGCGGGGCGAAGGATACGGCTGTATCTGCAGGCGTTCGAGCCCACCGTCCAGCTCTTGCCATCGCTTATTGGCAAAATCAACTTTCGCTAGAATGAAGTACTTATCGACAAAAAACAATTCACTATCCTGTACAATCATACGTTGACATCAACAGCGGGGCGCCTGAAGAGGATTCGTCAGGAATATTTCCTCAAGTTGCATTTCATTCATGTCCCGCGCGGATTCTTTCACACAACATCTTTCCCTCTCAAAGCCGACAGGTTTCCCTTTGACCCATCTCTTTCCAATGTAGGGCAGACGCCGCCACTTTCATGCAAGATACTGTTTATAAAAGATAAAATTATTATCGGTAAAGAAATTGGCAAGCTGCAAGAGCCGGCTGGCGATCTCCCAGACTTATCACTTCAACGTCCTCAGAGAGTTATCATGCGCCTATCACGGCTTCTCGTGGCCTTTCCTCTTTTTGTCCTCCTAACCTCTTGCGTAACCACGGATCCGAGGCTTGCGTCGGTGCTTCGGGAGACCTCTGTCACCCAAATCCGTGTGGAGACGGCGCCCGATATCAACATGGGAGGCTTCGACCGCACGCGAGCCGATCCACAACTACCAGCAGTCGTTCGCGCGCTCGATAATTCGCTGAACCGTGACGTTAAGGGAGTGCCGGACGGCAAGACAGCGAGCAGACTGATCGTCACCCTGCACATCGTCGATCTTTCCAGTAAAGCCGGACGCATCATTGCCGGCAATGACAGCTATATCTCCGGAACGGTTCGCTTGGAGGACGCAAAGACGGGCCGACTGATTGCTGAGGCCCAAAACATTCGCGGCGAAGACAAGGGAATTCGAGGTGACGGGGAGATCGGGATCGTCATAGCCATGGCGATCAATGCCGCGCAGTCTTCCCAGACAGAGGACGCTCTCGCGCAGAGACTGTCGGATGCCTTCAGCCGCAAGGTAAAAGCCTGGCTGACGCAAAAATAGATCCGACTTGCAACGCAGATGATTTGGGAATCCCGCGCCGGTTCCGCAAAACCATGAACCACTCTAACCGCGGGCTGCACTGCGATCGGCAGCGAGGTCTTCGCATCGCGGGGCAGCGTCGAGTGGATGCGGCTCGACACGCCCTGTCACCTCTCTCCAAACGAGACCCGTTCCGCAAGGAAGGTTCTGCGTCATCCACGACGCCATGGCGGCCGACAAAAACGTCCCGGTGCTTTCTTTACGCGGCGACGTCAGGAACAGGCACGCCTAGTATCTCGGCATGTTTACAGAGCTTCTCCCAGGGCAAATCGCCGACCGGCACACCCTCTTCCAACGCCAAACGGCGCCGGCGCGCTGCGCTGTCACCCGGCATGCGGACGGGGCCATTGTTCCAGGGCGCCGGAGGATTATTGCGGCATGCGGTCGCAAGAAAGTCAGACTGCACTGTAAAGGCGTCCAGCCCGGCGAAAAAGGCGGGATCAATGACTTGCACAAAAGCGCTTTGCGAAAAGACACCGGATGGCGCATTCGCCCGCCCCTTGCCGGAAAGCCCCTGCCCCAGCAGTTCGACTATCAGGCTGAGACCAAACCCCTTGTGTCCCTTCAGCTGACCGCCGAGAGGCATCATCGTCCCGCCACGTTCGGTCACCTCGCGCGGATCGTCGGTCGGCTCGCCTGCGGCGGTGAAAGCCCAAGCCTCGGGAAATCTCTTGCCGGCCTTGGCCAAATTTTGCGTCATGGTCGTGGTGGTAATCGATGCCGAAACGTCGATCAGGATCGGATCCGTGGACGTCGGAAAGCCGGCAGCCATCGGGTTGGGCGTCAGTAGCGGCTTTGTGCCTCCATAAGGCGCAACACGGCTTGCGGCCGGGTGCGACACCGACAACTGTACGATGAGGCCCTGTTCGGTGACCTTTCGCATGAAGGCTGAAAGAGCACAGGTATGATGACAATTGCGGATTGCGGCGGTGACGACGCCATGATCGCGTACGCGTTCGCAGGCCTGGTTGATCGCCATAGTCAGCAGCCATGCGCCTGGTAACGATTTGCCGTCCCAAACAAAGGCTGCGCCACGGTCGTTGACGACCTCATAGCTGCCCGACTTTGCCAGCGAACCGTCTTCTAACGCCTCGACATACCAGTTCAGAAGGCTGACGCCATGCGTTTCATGGCCGATCATGTCGCCTTCCACCAGGATGGCGGCTGTCGTTTCGGCCTTGTCGGCCTCCATGCCCGCGCAGGTAAGTATTTGCTCGGCGAATTGGGTTAGGGCAATACGGTCGATCAGAGGCATGGGCATCCATCCGTCATATCCGAGAAAGTACGGGCCGCCATGAGCGGGCAGCCCGTGCCTGAATCGGCTCACGAGGTCACTTGAAGTGGATCTGCGACAACTGCAGCTCGGAATTCGTCGCAATCGTCGGCTTGAAGTCGAGACGCGGCGAGACACGCGTGAAACCCACCATGTGAAACATCGGGATGTCGGCAATGATCTCGGTGTTCACCTTGGCGAAAAGCTCCTTCCAGAGTTTCGTGCGATCGTCGCCGGTGGCGGCGGTCGCCTTGGCAATTAGTGCGTCGACAGCCGGATCCCGAACCATGGAGTGGGAGCCGTCGGTCGCGTATTTTACAAAAGCGGTGAAGACGGGATCGCCGGTCGCATTATCATGCTGCGACTGGGTCAGCGTCGGACCTGAATTGGCTACGAAAGGTGCAACGAAGTATCCGTTCCACACGGAAACGTCATACATGTCGAGCTTTACGTTCAAACCTATTTCCTGAAGCATTGCCATTATCGCTTCCATCGCTTCGGTCGCGTTGGGATATTGCCCGTTGCGACCGATGATGCGAATCTCACGATCGACCGGGACACCATCAGCTTTCGCCGCTTCCACCAGTTCCTTTGCTTTTTCCGGATCATAGGACCAGACGGGGATATCGGCATTGTATCCGATGGTGGTCGGCACGACGAGCTGTGTTGCGATCTTCGCTTGTTCTGGGAACAGCGTTCCGAGCATCGCCTGACGATCGATGGCGAGGTTCATAGCTTCGCGTATGCGTCGGTCGTTAAGCGGCGCCTCGCGCGTGTCAATGCGCAGCGATGTCGTCTCCGAATTCGGATAGGCGAAATCGGTTTCCTTGTTGGTGGCATCCTGCACGGATACGGCGGGAACGACATCTGCTTCGCCTGCATCGACCATGGCGGCGGCGACCGCACTGTCAGAACGGAAGAGATAGGTCGCTTGCTCCACCTGCGGCTTCTCACCCCAATAGTCCGGATTGCGCTTCAGCACGATGGACTGGCCGATATCCCATTTGTCGAACGTGTAAGGGCCGGTGCCAATCGGCTTGCGGGTGAACTCGTTTGCTGGCGTCGCCTCGGCCGATTCCACGGCCATCACGGTCATTAAAAGCGGAAGAATCGGCTGCGCCGGTTTTGTCGTAATGCGGATCGTGTTGGCGTCCGGCGTTTCGAAGCTGAATTCCGTGCCGCCGAAATATTTGCCGCCGGTCTCGCAACTGAGCTTCTTGTTCTTGTTGCGCTCGATCGTGAACTGGACATCTTTGGAGGTGAACGGCTTGCCATCGTGCCATTTGACATTCGGGCGCAGCTTGAACTCCCAGGTGTCGTCGTCGATCTTTGACCACTCCGTCGCCAGGCGGGGCTTGAGGCCGCCATTGACGTAGTCGAATTCAACCAGCATCTCGTTGACGTTTTCAGAAATGACCCGGCCAACGTCCTGGCGGGCAGCCATACAAGGCTCGACGACATCGACGGTTTCGGCAAGCACAACGCTTACGTTGCGTTTGGCATCTTCAGCCTGGGCCGAGCCGAAGCCCAGCGCGATCATCGTGGTGGATAAGCAGGCAGCTCTGATGTGCAGTTTCATTCCGTTCTCCTCCCATGCGCCTTCGGCGCTCCTCACATAAAGTTTCCTCGTCTACTTTCTGGGATCCGGCACCATTTTCCTCCTGGTAGGCGGATCATCTGATACACAAAAGCACTAATATTTTAGTTGAAATACTCGATCAAACGCGTCACCCGACGCACGAGCTTGCAACCCTGTCCGGGACGCTAAAACTTCACTTGGCCGAAGCAATCAGTGCGCGCATCATCTCGACTTCCTCGTCGGTGAGATCTGTCAGCGGCGCACGTACCGGTCCCGTCTCAAAGCCGCGCAAACGCACGCCTGCCTTGACGGCGGATACCGCATAACCCGTTTTGCGATCGCGGATGCGGGCAAAAGGATAATAGAAGTCGCGCAGCATCTGTTCACAGGTCGCGTCATCGCCGGCAAGGAATGCCTTGTGGAATCTCAATGCCGTTTCAGGCACAAAATTGAAGACCGCCGAGGAATAGGTCGACATGCCGGCGCCGCGATAAGCCTGGGCGAACAGTTCGTGCGTCGGCATGCCACCGATATAGGAAAGACGGTCACCGAGGGCGATCGTGACACGGCGCACCGTATCGATGTCACCGGTACCATCCTTGAAACCGATCAGATTGGGGCATTCGTCGGCAAGCTGGGCAAGCTGCTCGGCCGAAACCCTCGCCTGGCCACGATTATAGACGATAACGCCCATCTTGGTGGCCCGGCAGACGGCCCGGACACGCGCCGCGATGCCGTCGGCCGGCGCCTCGGTCAGGTAATGCGGCAGAAGAAGAATGCCGTCGCCACCTGCCGCCTCGATCTCGCGGGCCATGTCGCAGGCAATGCGCGTTCCATAGCCGCATCCGGCAATCACCGGTGCGTCGCCGGACACGGCACGGGCGGCTTTCACCACCTCAACCACCTCCCCCGGCGTCAGCGAAAACAGCTCACCCGTGCCGCCGGCAACGATCAGGCCGGCAACGGGATAAGATGACAGCCATTCCAAATGCGCTGAAAACGGCTTGGTTGCAAATCGATCCTCCGCATCGAAAGGCGTGACGGGAAAAGACAGAAGGCCGTTTCGAATGATCTCGCGAAGTTCGGTCGGGGCGATCATCGTGCTACTCCTCGTTTCAGTTCCGCAGGTCTGCGGGCAACAGCGCGGCGGGGAAATTCTGGTAGGCCACGGGGCGCAGGAACCTGCGGATCGACATGGTCCCGACGCTGGTTGCGCCGAAATTGGTCGAGGCCGGGTAGGGTCCGCCATGCACCATGGAATCGACAACCTCGACGCCGGTCGGGAAGCCATTGACGAGCACCCTGCCCGCCTTCCTTTCGAGGATCGGCAGCAGGTCGCGGGCAAGGCCAATATCTGCGTCGTCCATATGGATCGTCGCGGTCAGTTGCCCCTGGAAGCTTTCAGCAAGGGCGACCATTTCTTCAGGCGAGCCGACACGCACGACGAGGCCGAGAGGACCGAACACCTCCTCGCTGAGCGAGTGATCAGCAAGCCAGGCCGAGCCATTCGTCTCGAACAGGTTCGGGCCTGCAGCACGCTCAGCACTCTCTGTCGTCAGAACCGGCGCGACTGCGTTGCTTGCCCGCATACGTTCGACACCTTCGTGATAGGCGTTGGCGATGCCTTTGGTCAGCATGGTCTGCGGCGCCACCTTTTGAAGAGCTGCCTTGACAGCACCGGTGAACTTGTCCGCCTCTGGCCCGTCGACGACGACGGCAATGCCGGGATTGGTACAGAACTGGCCGGCACCAAGCGTCAGCGAACCGGCCCAGCCTGAACCGAGCGCCTCTGCCCGGGCAGCGGTAGCGGCCGGCAGCAGGAACATCGGATTAACGCTGCCGAGTTCCCCGAAAAAGGGGATCGGCTCAGGGCGCTGGGCGCAAAGGTCAAAGAGCGCACGGCCGCCGCCGAGCGAGCCGGTAAATCCAACGGCCTTGATGGCCGGATGGGTCACCAGAGCCGTTCCGACATCACGGCGGCCGCCCTGGATCAGGCTGAACACGCCGGCCGGCATGCGGGTGCGCTCGATAGCGGCTGCAATGGCCTCGGCAATGATCTCACCTGTGCCGGGATGGGCGGAATGTCCCTTCACCACGACCGGGCACCCCGCGGCAAGCGCTGCTGCCGTATCGCCGCCGGCCGTCGAGAATGCGAGCGGAAAATTCGAGGCGCCGAAGACGGCGACCGGGCCGATCGGCCGTTGCACCAGGCGGATCTCGGGCCGCGGCGCCGGTTTCCGATCGGGTTGGGCCGCGTCGAGGCGAGCGTCGAGATGCGCGCCCTTGCGGATATGGTCGGCAAAGAGTTTGAGCTGGCCGGTGGTGCGACTGCGTTCGCCGTCGAGGCGGCCTTCTGGAAGCCCGGTTTCCTGCGTTCCGATGAGGGTGACGGCCTCACCGCGCTTGTCGATCTCCTCGGCGATTGCCTGAAGGAAGATGGCGCGCTCCTCGCGTGTCGTTGCCGAAAACGCCGCAAAGGCAGCTTCGGCCGCGCGGCAGGCGCGGTCGACCAGGTCCGTCGTACCGACGGCAAAATCATGAGCCTGCCCATGGGCCGGCTCGGAACGAAATGTCGCCGTTCCGGCAATCCACTCGCCGGCGATGAGATGCCTGCCTGAAGGGGTCCAGGTCATTGTTATCCTCCTCGGCGGAGCCTTGCTCCGTGCTTATGCATGTCGATCTGTTGTTGAGGACGCGTCGCCCTATCGGCCATTCACCTTCCGCCAATCGGCAAAGAGCGTCAGATTGTTTTCGTCTGTGGCCGGGTAGAGGCCAATGATCGTATGACCTTGCTTGACGCGCTCCGTGACGAAATCCTCGTAGGCAGTCATCTCTACCGCTTCGTCAGCGATCTCGTCGGCGATCTCAGCCGGGATGACGATTACGCTTTCGTCGTCGCCGACAATTATGTCGCCCGGGAAGACCGGCACATCGCCACAACCGATCGGCACATTGATGTCGATCGCCTCGTGGAGCGTGAGGTTCGTCGGGCTGGAGGGACGATTGTGATAGGCGGGAATATCAAGGCCACCGATTGTCATGGCGTCGCGAAAACCGCCATCGGTGACGACGCCGCCGCCGCCACGCATCATCAGGCGGGTAATCAGGATGTCGCCGGCGGAGGCGGCGCGCGGATCCTTGCGGCTGTCCATCACCAGAACATGACCTTCAGGGCAGGTCTCGATGGCAAGCCGTTGCGGATGTTTCGGGTTGCGAAAGACGTTCATCGCGTTGCGGTCCTCGCGCGCCGGCATGTAGCGCAGAGTGAAGGCCGGCCCCACCATATTGCGGCCCTTCGGCTGCACGGGCCGAACGTCCTGGACCGTCTGGTTTCTCAGACCGCGCTTGTAGAGTGCCGAACAGAGCGTCGCGACAGAGACACCCATCAGCTTTTCACGGGTTGCGGGGTTCATGTTTCCTTCTCCTCCTCGTTCAGGCGCCGAAGCTGAGCGTTTCCACAGTCCAGTCGCGGGCCTTGCCCGTCAGGCTGCAACCGAGCCCCGGACGCGCGGGCACGATCATCCGGCCGTCCTTGATGTCGAGCTGTTCGTTGAACAGTGGCGCCAGCCAATCGAAATGCTCTACCCACGGCTCATGCGCATAGGCGGCAGCCAGGTGCAGATGGATTTCCATGGCGAAATGCGGCGCCAGGCGCATGCGTTTCGCCTCGGCCTGCGTGCAGATGCGCAGAAAGGGCGTAATGCCGCCGACCCGCGGCGCATCCGGCTGAATGAAGTCGACGGCATCGGCCCGGATGAGCGCCATATGCTCCTCGGCACTTGCCAGCATCTCGCCGGTCGCGATCGGTGTGGCGAGTTCTCGCGCAAGTGCCGCGTGGCCCTCGGCGTCATAGGCGTCGAGCGGCTCTTCGATCCATTCAAGATTGAGCGGCTCGACCAGGCGGCCGAAGCGCAAGGCCGTCGTGCGGTCCCATTGCTGGTTTGCATCGACCATCAGCGGTACACGGCCATCGATATGGCTGGTCACGGCATCAAGCCGGCGAAGGTCGGCCATCGGGTCGGGCTGTCCGACCTTGATCTTGATGCCGCCGATACCGGAGGCGATAGAGTGATCGATAGCATCGCGGATTTCCTCGACGCTCGATGACAGAAAGCCTCCGGAGGTGTTGTAGCAGGCGACGCTGTCGCGATGGGCGCCAAGTAGTTTTGCAAGCGGCAGACCGGCACGTTTCGCCTTCAGGTCCCAGAGGCAGATGTCGATGGCGGCGATCGCCTGTGTAGCAATGCCGGAGCGGCCGACCGAGGCCCCGGCCCAGCAGAGCTTGTCCCATATCCGCGCGGTATCGTTGGGGTCTTCGCCAATCAGGTTGTCGGCAATCTCGCAGGCATGTGCATAGAGGCCGGGCCCGCCTGCCCGCTTCGCGTAACTGAAGCCGAGACCACTATGGCCCGCTTCGGACATGATCTCGCAAAACAGAAACGCCACCTGCGTCAGCGGCTTCTGCCGGCCCGTCAAAACCTTGGCATCGCTGATCGGCCGCGCCAACGGCAGGTAGGCGAGCGACAGGGTGACCGAGCGGATGGCGTCCAGCTTGGACGGACCGGCAGCGAAGCCAGCCTTGGGAGGCTGTGCAGGGATCGTGCGTCTATCGGGATCAATCATCGTGGTGCCTCAGTTGATAGCCGGTTCAGGTGTCTTGCCACCGAATTCCGTCTTCAGGAAATCAAAGTCGCAGCCTTTGTCGGCCTGCTCGATATGGCTGGAGAACATGAAGCCGTAACCGCGCTCGTAACGCCGGGTCGGCGCAACCCAGGCGGCACGCCGCGCTACGATCTCTTCTTCGGAAATCAGCATATTGAGGCTGCGTGCCGGAATATCGAGGTCGACCATGTCCCCCGTTCTCAGCAGTGCCAGAGGGCCCCCAACATAGGATTCCGGTGCGACATGCAGCACGCAGGCGCCGAAGCTGGTCCCCGACATGCGGGCATCCGAGATGCGCACCATGTCGCGCAGGCCAAGCTTCAACAGCGCCTTCGGCATCGGGATCATGCCCCATTCCGGCATGCCCGGCCCACCTTGCGGGCCGGCATTGCGCAGCACGAGCACGGTGTCCGGCGTCAACGGATAGTCGGGATCGTCGATGATCTTCTTCATGTCCGCATAACTGTCGGCGACCAATGCCGGGCCGCGATGGCGATGGAATTTTGGGTCGCAGGCCGCTGGTTTGATGACCGCGCCATCGGGACACAGGTTCCCCTTGAGCACGGCGAGAGAACCTTCGTGATAGACCGGGTTCGACAATGGCCGGATAACGTCGTCATTGTAGACCTTCACTTCGTCGAGACCATCCACCAAGGGCTTGCCGGTGACGGTAATCGCGGTTGGATCCAACTTGTCCCCGAGTTGCTTCATCAGTGCGCGCAAGCCACCCGCATAGAAGAAATCCTCCATCAGGTAGGTCGAACCGGAAGGCCGTATGTTGGCGAGAACCGGCGTTGTGCGACCGATGCGATCGAGATCGTCCAGCTCCAGCGGAACGCCGGCGCGTCGGGCCATGGCGATCAGGTGGATGATCGCATTGGTGGAGCAGCCGGTCGCCATGGCGACCGTAACGGCATTGTCGACGGCCGCCGGAGTGATGATCTTGTCTGGCGTCAGATCCTCCCACACCATATCGACGATGCGGCGGCCACAGGCTGCTGACATGCGTTGGTGGTTGGCGTCGGCTGCCGGGATCGAAGAAGCGCCCGGCAGCGTCAGCCCCATAGCCTCTGCGATCGCCGTCATCGTCGACGCCGTGCCCATGGTCATGCAATGGCCATAGCTGCGGGCGATCCCACCTTCGATGCCCTGCCACTCCTCCTTGGTGATCGTGCCGGCACGGCGCTCGTCCCAGTATTTGAAGCCGTCGGTACCGGAGCCGAGCGTCTTGCCGGCATAGTTGCCGCGAAGCATCGGGCCCGCGGGTAGGTAGACGAAGGGAATGCCCATGCTGACTGCACCCATGACCAGGCCCGGTGTCGTCTTGTCGCAGCCGCCCATCAGAACGGCGCCATCGATCGGATGGCTACGCAGCAGTTCCTCGGTCTCCATCGCCAGCATATTGCGATAGAGCATAGTGGTCGGCTTGACGAAGTTTTCGGAAAGGGAAAGCGCAGGAAGTTCCATGGGGAAACCACCCGACTGTAGGATTCCCCGCTTCACCCAGTCGGCGCGTTCACGGAAATGCATGTGGCACGGCTGAGCTTCGGACCAGGTGTTGATGACGGCAATGATCGGCCTTCCCTGCCAATCCTCCGGCGCATAACCCATCTGCATGGTCCGCGACCGGTGACCGAATGAGCGCTGATCATCCGGCAGCATCCATCGGGCAGACCGCAATTGCTCGTAAGTTTTCCTCGCGGTCACGGCTTTCTCCCATCTGTCCCACTCGCCCGTCTGCACGTTCGCTCCAACTGATATTTTAGTTCAACACATATATCAATGGCAAATTTGCATTCTTGTACATTAGGCGGCGCACAGCTATGAATGGAGCGAAAAGGATTGCCTCACATGAATTCCCAGTTCGCCTCCACATTCGGCCTGACTGCACCCGGTTTTCCAGTCGCCGCCGCCGGTACCGTCCAACGGGTCTATGATGATCTGCGAAAGCGCATCATCACCATTCAGCTGCCGCCAGACACCACGCTGTCGCGCACCGAGCTGACGGAGACCTATGAAGTCAGCCAGACTCCCATTCGTGACGCATTGCAGCTTCTCAAACAGGAGGGGCTGGTTCGCATTCATCCGCAGTCCCGTACTGTGGTGACCCGAATCGACGTCCTGCAGATTTACGAGGCGCATTTCCTTCGCATCGCACTGGAAACGGAAGTCTGCCGCCGCCTGGCGACCGACCCGGATCTGGATCCGAGCGTCATCACGCGGGCCCGCTCGATCATCAAGATGCAGTCGGCAGTCGCCGATGACGCCGATCAGATTGCGATCTTCCAAGAGCTTGACGAGCTCTTTCACCAGACATTGTTCGCTGGCGTGAAGCGTAGCAGCCTTCACCAGCTGGTTCGCGAGCGGTCCGGCCATCTCGAGCGCATTCGTCGTTTGCATCTACCCGAAAAGGGCAAGATCATGACCATTCTCGAGGGGCACCATGCGATTATCGACGCGATTGCCGCTCGCAACGAACAGGGTGCTGTCGATGCGATCCGTGACCATCTGAGCCGCACCGTCGCAAAAGTCGAAGACCTGCGGAAGGAATTCCCGCATTATTTCGTCTGATACTGCCGCGCCGTGGGTTGCCGCCGGTCTCAATTGACCGGGGTTAACAGCGGCCTGCCCGCGAAGAAGGCGGCAAGGTTGTCGACCGTCAATTGCGCCATCCTGTCGCGCGTTTCCTCGGTGCCGCTGGCGTGATGGGGATACAGCACAACGTTGTCCAGCGTTGCGAAGCGCGGATCGGGATTGGGTTCGTTGAGGTAGACATCGATGCCGGCCGAAGCGATCCGCCTTTCCTGCAAGGCCCCGATCAGGGCAGGTTCATCGACCACAGTGCCCCGAGCAATGTTGATGAAGCTGCCCGTTGGTCCAAGCGCATTCAGCACTTCCGCCGAAATCAACCCTTCAGTCGAGGGGCCGCCCGGCGTCGCCACGATCAGGATATCAGCCCAGTCCGCCAACTTTACCGGGTCGTCGAAATAGGCAAAATCATTGTCAGCTTTCTCCGTCCGCCCATAATAGCCGACCGTCAGCCCGACAGCTTCGCATCGCCTGGCAATCGCAATACCTATCCGGCCGAGGCCGACGATCCCTGCCTTCTTGCCCGACGTCGATGTGGTCAGTGGCATCATGCCCTTCAGCGCCCAGTCGCCGGAGCGCACATAGCGGTCGCCTTGCGGCAAGCGCCGACGCGCCGCCAGCATCAGAAGCAGCGCCATGTCGGCGACGTCGTCGCAAAGCACCTCGGATGTGTTGGTGAGCTTGATGCCGCGCCGTGTCATCGCCTCGACGTCCATCTGGTCGTAGCCGGCCGAGGAACAGGCGGCGAGCTTCAGCGCCGGCAATTGCGAAAGCAGGGTTTCGTCGATCGTCACATGGCCGTTGCAGACCAGAGCTGTGCAGATCGGGCCGGCTTTCCGTAGGAGAGCATCGCGTTCTTCGCCTTTTGCAAGATCCAGCCGGTGCAGCGTATAGGTCTCCTCCAGCATCGCCATCTGACGGGGCCGGAGCGGATAGGCGACGATGACATCGGGCTTCATGCGGGAACGAGTCCTTCCTGTTTGTAACGTGCGGCGCGGCGGGCGGCCTGAACCTCCGGGTCGGGATCGAGGCTGGCGGCAAGAAGCGCCTGAGTGTAGGGGTGGGAGGGCGCGTCGAAGATCTGGCGAACCGGGCCCTCTTCGACAATCGTGCCGGCCTTCATGACGATGACACGATCGGCAAAATCGCGCACCACCGGCAGGTCGTGTGCAATGAAAAGGTAGGACAGGCCGAATTCACGACGCAGACCCTCGAGTAGCGCGATCACCTGTGCCTGGACCGACACGTCGAGCGCTGACACCGCCTCGTCGCAGATGATCAGTTTCGGCTCCATGGCGAGCGCACGGGCAATCGCGATGCGCTGGCGCTGGCCGCCGGAGAACTGATGTGGATATCGGTCCGCCATATCCGGTTTTAGGCCAACCTTGACCAGCAATTCGGCCACTCTCTCCTTCCACCTCGCTTTCGGCAGGATATCCGGGTGAATGACCCAGGCCTCGGAAATCAACCGGAACACGCTCATCCGCGGGTTGAGTGACTGCGTCGGGTCTTGAAAGACCATCTGCAAATCGCGACGCAGCCCGAATATTTCCCTCGGGCTCATCGCAAGCAGATCGTTGCCGCGATAGAGGACCTGGCCCTCCTGCGGATCATCGAGGCGAACGATCGCCCGGGCAAGCGTCGACTTACCGGAGCCGCTCTCGCCGACAACGGCAACCGTCTCGCCCGGCATGATAACGAAATCTACGCCTTTCAGAGCCTGGAATAGGCCATAGCTCTTCTTCAAACCAATTGCGCGCAGCAGCGGTTCGCCCTGCCGGTCACGCTCTTGCGGCATCGCACCTTTCCCGGGCGCGGCGGCAATCAGCTTCTTCGTATAGGGGTTCTGCGGGTTGCGATAGACTTCGGCCGCATTGCCCGTTTCGACGATGCATCCGGAACTCATCACCACGACCCGGTCGGCGATTTCCGCAACGACGCCGAGATCGTGCGTGATCAGCAACATGCCCATTCCGGTTTCCTGCTGCAACTCCTGCAGAAGTTCGAGCACCTGCGCCTGCACCGTAACGTCCAGCGCCGTGGTGGGTTCATCCGCAATCAGGATGTCGGGCTTGCAGGCGATCGCCATAGCGATCATCAGACGCTGCCGCTGTCCGCCGGAGAACTGGAACGGATACTTGCGCATCGCCGCTTGCGGATCGGCTATGCCGACGCGCCCAAGCAATTCGAGCGCCCTCGCACCGGCGCGCTCCCCCGACTGACCATGCGTGGTCATCATTTCGGTAATTTGCCAGCCGACCGTATAGACCGGATTGAGATGCGCCAGCGGGTCCTGAAAAATCATGGCGATCTTTGCGCCGTTGATCGAACGCCGCTCCTCAGGCGTCATTTTCAGCATGTCGCGCCCATTGAGGAGAATGGTACCACTGGTGATCTTGCCGGGCGGTGTATCGATCAGATTCATGATCGCCGAGGCAGACACGGACTTGCCCGAGCCGCTTTCCCCAAGGATCGCGAGCGTCTCACCACGATCGAGATGCCAGCGAACATCTTGTACCGCCTTGACGGTGCCGGTCACTGTGTGGAACTCGACCGAGAGGTCACGGACTTCCAAAAGATGTTCAGCCATTCTTCCTGCCTCCTATTTCAAGGCGCCAGCGTTGTATCGGATCGAGCGCGATGCGCAGCCAGTTCGACAGAAGGTTGAGCGACAGCGTCGTCAGGATGATTGCAAGGCCCGGCCAGAAGGAAAGCCACCAGGCATTGGTGAGATAAGGCCGCCCCTGGGCAACCATGAGGCCCCAGGTGATCTCCGGCGCCTGAATGCCGATCCCAAGGAACGACAGCGAGGACTCGGCCAGCATGACGAAGGCGAAATCAAGCGTCGCGATCGTAACCAGCGTGGGCAGGATCACCGGCAAGATGTGACAAAAGACAATGCGCCAGTGCGATGCTCCCATGACCTTCGCCGCCTGCACGAACATCCGCTCGCGCACCTCAAGCACTTCGGCGCGGGTGGTGCGCAGATAGATGGGAATGCGGGTGATCGCCAATACCAGGACAATATTGGCGACCGAAGGTTCGAGCATATAGAGCACGATCACCGCCAGAAGCAGCGACGGAAAGGACATGATCACGTCGCCGAGGCGCATGATCCATTGAGCGGCGGAAGAGCGGCTGTAACCCGCCACCAGACCAAGCGTCGTCCCAACGATCGATGATGCGAGCACCGCTGCCGCGGCCACGAGGATGGTGTTTTGCGCCGCCACGACGACGCGGGCAAGAAGCGGCCTGCCCAGAGCGTCGGCGCCCAGGACATAAAGCAATCCGCGTGTAATATCGAACGGCGGCGCGTTGCGGCCCCGCAGATTCTGCTTGGTGGCAATGCCCTCCAGCAAGAACGGACCAAACAGCGCACAGAGAAGAACGATCAACAGAAAAACAGCAGCGAAGAAAGCGAGCTTGTCCGCCCACAGCATAGTCAGCCAACGTCCGATCGGGCCGTTCGGTTTTTTCACGGCGAGGATTTGTGTGTCGGTCATCGTCATCGCTCAATACCGGATACGTGGATCGAGCAGCACATAGGCGAGGTCGATCAACAGGTTCATGATGAAGATCGCCAGTGCCGAAACCATGATGACGGCCAGCACGACGGCGAAATCGCGAAGTAGGATGGAATCGATCATCAGCTTGCCGATGCCCGGAAAGCCAAACACCGTCTCTACGACAACGGCACCGTTCAAGATGGCAGCCGCCTGGTCGCCTATGACTGTGATCACCGGAAGCATGGCGTTGCGCAGTCCGTGAATGAAGATGATCGAGTTCGAGCGGACGCCCTTGGCACGGGCCGTCTTCACATAGGCGGAAGAAAGAACGCTGATCATCGAGCCGCGGACCACCTGCAGGATCAGACCGAAGGGCCTGATGAACAGCACGCTGACCGGCAGGACCCAGTGCCAGACGCTTCCCGTTCCCGATGTCGGCAGGACATGCAGTTTGACGGCGAAAATGACGATCGCCACGATGGCCAGCCAGAAATCCGGTGCCGCAGCGCCGATCAGCGAGAAGAAAGTGGCGAGACGGTCGAATACACCGCCGACGCGAAACGCCGCTAGCGAACCAATGACGATCGCTGCGACTGTGACCAGCGCCATGGTGATGACAGCCAGCCAGAAGGTCCAGACGAAGGCCTCCAGCACGACATCAACGGCCGGACGGGCCTGTCGCAGTGACTGACCGAAATTGCCCTGTGCGAGATCGGAAACGTAACGGCCGAATTGCACGATCAACGGATCGTTGAAACCGTTCATCTCACGGAATTGCTGGCGCATTTCCGAGGTTGCGTCGATTGGCAGGTAGAGATCAGTCGGATCGCCCGTCAGCCGGGACAAGAAGAATACGATGACGATGAGCACCACGAGCGATACGCCACTGGCGATCGCCCGCTTGCCGATGAAACTTTTCATGCCACTCCTCCCGAGTGAAACCCATGTGGGTTCATGCGATCCAGTTTCCGTCTTCACCGTCCGGAGCTCGACTTGTCATGCCCCGCGGCGACGCGGCTCGGCCCTAAAACGAGCAGCACCACAACTGAAATATTAGTGCTTCTAAAATTTTTGTGAAGCTTTTTTTGAGAAATCGTCATGCCTTGGGGATATTGCAGTGAAGCAAGGCCAGGTGCGAAGCACCACCGATGGAAATGTGACCACCTTTAAGGCTATTCCAATTGCTACGCCGCCCGGGGGCGATCTGCGGTGGCGGGCACCTGCCGCGGCGGCGTCATGGGGACGGGATGAGGAACGCCAGACGCGCGAGGCCGCCTCGCCTTCGTCTCAATGCTGTCTTTTTGAAGGCCAGCGAAATGCTGCCCTCGTCCCATCTTGATGTCGAGTTTCTTGTGGCTCGCCTGCGCGTGTCACCAGTTCTCCAAAACTGTGCCGCCCGAAAGTCTCCGAGCGCGACACGCGGATAGGCTTCTCACGTGTCGACCTGGTGCGAAGCCATGGAGTGGCCGCGATAATCAAGTGAACACGGAACGGGTCTCACATATCTGGCTTCACCCGCGAGCGGCTCTATTTTCCAAAACGCAAACGCCGCCGCCGCCCGCTAAACGATCATTCGCCTGCTCAGCTCTTCACCGACCCGGCTGCCATGCCTGCGAGGAAGTAGCGTTGAGCAATCAGATACAGGATCAAAAGCGGGAGCGATCCCAGCACGCTCATCGCCATCATCTCGTTCCATTCGAACGCATGCTGGCCCATCAGCAACTCGATACCGATGGGAACAGTCCGCATGTCCATCGACTTCGTCAAAGTCAGCGCAAAGAGGAATTCGTTCCATGCCAGCAGAAATGTGTAGACCGCGGTCGCGACGATACCGGGCACCGACAGCGGGATGATCACACGCCACAGCGCCGTCCAGCTTGACCCGCCATCGACAAGTACGGCCTCATCGAGCTCCCTCGGCAGGGTATTGAGATAGCCGGTCATCAGAAGGATCGCATAAGGCAGGGTGAAGACCATGTAGGTCAAAATCAGCGCAAAATAGGTGTTGAAAATACCGAAGGCGACGACCATGCCGAAATAGGGGATCAAAAGCGTGATCGGCGGAACGGTCTGCGTGCTGATGATGAACACGTTCAGCGTTTTCTTGAGCCGGAATGAATACCGGCTGAAAGCATAGGCCGTCAGGATGGCGATCAGCACCGTCAGAACCGTTACCACTCCCGCGACGAGATAGCTGTTGAGAAAGAAGCGAACTTTCGTCGGGTCGTTGAAGATCGAAAGATAGGCGACGTTGGTGAATTGCTCGGGCAGCAGCCGCGGCGGCAGGGCAAAGATCTCGGTGTTTGACTTCAAGGATGTGAAGAACATCCACAGGATCGGAAAGCCCGCGAAGACCAGACCGACCGCCAGCCCGAGATATGTCAGGAGGGTCGGTACTATGGTGCGACTGAGAGAGCGTTTTGCCATTGCCGGTCACCTGGCCTTCTGATGTTTGATGTAGAAGTACGTGGCGCCCATCGAGATGATCAGAATGAAGATTGCGCTCGCCGACGCGCGCGAAAATTCATAACTCGAAAACGCAAGCTTGTAGGTGTAGGTGCTGAGCACCTCGGTCGCGTAGATCGGACCGCCTCCCGTCGTCATCCACACAAGGGGGAAGACCTGCATCGTCCAGATGAAATCAAGCAAGGCAATGCTGATGATGATCGGCATCAGTTGCGGGATCGTGATGTAGCGGAATTTCTGGAACTCGTTGGCGCCGTCAATGCCAGCTGCCTCGTAGAGATCCTTGGGTATGCCCTGAAGGCCAGCGAGAAGGCTGACCATATAGAGCGGATATCCCGCCCAGATATTCGCAAAGGTCAGCGCATGCAGCGCGGTTTTCGTCGAAGAAAACCACTCGACCTTGAAGTCAATGATATGGAGCGTCATCAGGATGCTGTTGACCACGCCATTTGGGTCCAGGAGCAGCCGCCAGATGATGGCGATGATCACCGCCGTGAAGAGCCAGGGCAAAATGTAGAGAACCCGCAGGATGCTTCTGATCAACGGATCGACACGCTGGCTGTTGAGCAGAAGGGCGAAGGCCAGACCGATCAGGAGATGGAAGATGACGCTCATCACCGTGAAATAGAGTGTCTGCCCGACCGACTGCCAGAAAACCGGATCTCTGAAGATCGTCACATAGTTCTGCAAACCGACGAAGGACGCGTCCTTTTTAGTGATCGCACCGTCCATGAGCGAATAGCGCAGGACAGTGATCATGGGAAACAGCATCAGGAGACAGAACAGAAACGTCGCTGGGGCAACATAGAAGTAGGGAACCAGCCTCTTTCTTGTTTTGTAAGACAGCATGCCACGCTTGCGTATTTTCGCTTGCGTCCGGATCATAGTTTCTGTGGCGAGGCTCATGAGATGTGATTTTCCGCCTGGTCGTGAAATCTATCAATTCGTCCTGATGTAGTGGCAGCGCAATAAACTCTATCGCGCTGCCGACGATTGGTCGGTGGGGTGCTTACTTGTTAAACTCGACCAACCATTGCTTCTGCGTATTGGCAGCCGCGTCCTTTGCGGTTTGCTGACCGTCGAACATCTTTTGAACTTCGACGTTCATCTGGCGCATGAGATCTTCGGCCACCGGCAGTCCGACGAATTCGTTGGCGAGCTTCCCGCTTTGGAATATCTTGAAGGCTTCTTCAAACAGCGGGTCGGACTTGGAGAAATCCGGTTTGGCGTTGATATTGCCCGGGAAGGCATTGGCGATCGACACGAGGCGGCTGTTCACTTCCGGGCTCATCAGATATTCGACGAGCTTCCAGGCTTCCGCCTTGTGCTCGCTTTTGTCGCTGATGCCGATACCCCAGGAAGCATAGGGAAGCCCGCGCTTGCCGGTATAGCCGTCGACGGCTGGAAGGGCGGAGATGCCGAACTTGAGATTGGGGTTTCGCTGGCGAATGAGATTGATGTGGGCCAACGAGTCGATCATCATGCCGACACGCCCGTTGACGAATTCTTCGACCTTGTCCTGCTCCTTCTTGGCAAAAATACCAGGTGAGATGACGCCGGCATCCTGCAGCGACTTGATGTATTCAAGCGTGCCGACAACGGAGGCGTTTTCCAGGTCGGGCTTGCCATCCTTCAGCATGGATGCTCCGGATGCCCAAACCCAGGACATCACGTCATTCTGGATGCCGCCGGGATTTTGCAGCGAAAGCGGTAGCACCCAACCGTATTGGTTCTTGTCCGCATTGGTCATCTTCTTGGCGGCATCGGCGAATTCGGTGCGGTTTGTCGGCAGCTTTTCGACGCCGGCCGCCTTTGCCAGATCGAGGTTTACGAAAACAGGGTAGACGAACGAGGCAAGCGGGAACATGACGCTTTGCCCGTTGACCTTGATGATGTCGGCGATCTGGCTCTGATCATATTTGGCGTCAGCCATCAGGCTGTCCATCGAGGCGATTGCTCCCTGCTTCGCCAAGCCGTTGACCCATGCGCCGTCCAGGCCGACCACATCGCTGAGTGTCCCCGACGCTGCGCCGACAACAATCTGATCATGGGTAGCGGAATAGGGACCGCTGACGAGCGTCACCTTGATGCCGGGGTTTTTGGCTTCAAAGTCATCCATGATGCTTCGCAGAGCACCGGCGGGCATTTCCGGCTCCCACCACTGGATGAACTCGAGATTGGTCTGAGCAAAGGCGCACGTGGCGCATAGTGCCCAGGCGGCCACGGCCGACTGAGCCGCCACGATAAATCTTCTGACGTTCATGTTTCCCTCCCTGAAAACGATATTTCGTTCGATCCTCCCGATCGAGACCAAAGTAGGTTCCTTTAGGGGTCTGGCTGTCAATGAAGAACTGCAATCGGCAAAAGCAAGCAGGCGGCAAAGACCGGAAAAATCAACGTAAGTCATTGATTAATTGTGGTTTTATCCATGGATTTCGAGCTGCTTTTTTCTGCTCCGCATATTTCTCGTGTCGCATTTTTTCTTTACTTTCGTAAACAAATGAAAGCCGTTCCGCTCAAAGGAAAACAAATGAAAGGCTTGCGGATCGAAGAGAAGCGGGGTTCGGATCGGTCGTGGCGCCTGTCGATATCGCACCTAAAATGCGTTCAACCAACGGCCAGGTGTGCTCGGATTATCAACGAACACCGGAAGGACCCACCTCCGCAGCGAGCTTAAAGGCTGCGGGACGGTGTGACATCCCACGCTCTCGCGCGATGAACTTATCGGCGAACGCTTCTGAGCAACGGAACAAGCATCCCTTTGCGCTACGCAGGTCGACCGAAGGATGGAAGGGAAAGCTAAGAGCCTGATCCCACCAACCAGCTCCGCTATTTGCGGATCATGCTAGATTGCCAGATGCGTCTGGGGATCGAAGAAGTGCAACTTGGCCACATCGATCGCCAGGTTGATCATTGCGCCCGGCTGGGCTGTACTGATGGATTCGAACTTCGCCACGGCGTTTGCCGCGCCGCTCAGATCCTCGACGGCATCGGGGTCACCGGAATCGATCCGCACCGCTTCGATCTTCAGATGGACGATCAGTTCGGAGCCCAGTTCCTCGATCGATTTTACAAGACCCGGGATCGTCGCGTAGCGCGATCCCGATTCCAGACCGCTGTCGTAAAGGTCTTCCGGGCGAATGCCGAAGATGATCGTCTTGCCTTCGAACGCCGCCAGACCAGGAGACTGCTCGAATGCGCTCGCCGCGACCGGTATGGAAAAGGTGGGCAGATCGATCCTGCCGTTCTGCAGGCGGCCTTCGAACAGGTTCATGGACGGCGACCCGATGAAACCCGCAACGAAGGCATTGACCGGTCGGCTGTACAATATCTTTGGCGTGTCGACCTGTTGAAGGACGCCGCCCTTCAAGACCGCAACCCGGTCACCCATGGTCAAGGCTTCGGTCTGATCGTGCGTCACATAAATCGTCGTCACGCCCAGCTGTCTCTGCAGGCTGACGATTTCGGCGCGCATTTGCACGCGCAGCTTGGCATCGAGGTTAGACAGGGGCTCGTCCATGAGAAAGGCCGCCGGTTCGCGCACCATGGCGCGTCCCATGGCGACCCGCTGACGTTGGCCGCCGGAGAGCGCTGCCGGTTTGCTGTCGAGCAGCGTATGCAGCTGAAGGGTCTTGGCTATTTCGTGGACCCGCTTCGTGCGTTCGGCCTTGCTCTTCCCCGCAAGTTTCATCGAGAAGGCAATGTTGTCGAACACCGTCATATGCGGATAGAGCGCATAGCTCTGAAACACCATCGCTATGTCCCGGTCCTTCGGCGCGAGATCCTCGACATTCTCTCCACCGATGCTCAGGGTCCCGCTGCTGATCTCCTCCAGCCCGGCAATCATGCGTAATGCCGTCGATTTTCCGCATCCCGAAGGGCCGACAAGGATGAGGAACTCGCCATCATTTATCGTCAGGCTAAGATCTTTGATCGCGTGGAATTTGGTTCCAAAGGTCTTGCAAATCTTGTCCAGCACAACAACAGCCACTGCACTTCCTCCCTCGTATCATTGTCATCCAATCCTCAGGGGGACAGCCCTCCCGGCGCCGCCTTCAGATCGAACTCAAACAGTCATTTGCGCAGCGCCAATCCGATCGTCCAGGGCACCAGAGTGATGAACTCTCAGTCCGGCGACGCAATCGGTCTGGGCACGGGCGCATTTTCCTCAGCCATCCAGGCGAGACAGGTGCTTTGATCCGGCAGAGCCATGCGGCCGCCCGGGCCGGTCACAGAGATCGCGGCTGCCGCAGTTGCGTAGACGGCGCAGGCGACAGGCTGCTTTCCCTGTGTCAGCGCAAAGGCATAAGCGCCGTGGAAGCAATCTCCGGCGCCTGTCGTGTCGACCGCTTTGACCTCGTAGGCCGGAACATGCCACAAAACGGCATCTCCCGTCTGCCTGATATAAGACCCTCGCTCACCGTCAGTCAGAACGACTGCGGTGCGGTCGTCAGACCAAAGCTTGTGCAGGATCACCGTCGGATCGGTTTCGCAAGAATAAGTCTGCGCGAATTTCAACGGCAATACCAGATGGTTGGACAGGCTCATCAATCGTCCGGTCGCAGGCCCGATCGTCCATTCAATGTCTGCCACCACTGCCAGGCCCAGCATGCGGGCGCGCGCAACGATCGTATCTGCGTGAGTGGCATAGCCGTCGATCAACAGCACCTGGGCTTGTGCAAGAGTTCTGTCGGTCAGCGCGTCTGAGGTTCCGTGCGGCACATCATCGTCATAGGCAATAAACCTGTCGCCTTCGGGTCCGACCGTGATCACCGACCGTATTGGCCTGGCGTCGGGACGGCGCGGCGCAAAGGATATATCGACCCCGTGCCGTTCAAGTTCGCGGGCGCTGACATCGGTGAGAGGATGATCGCTCAGCCAGCCGATGAAACCAGCCCGTCCCCCCAGCCTTGCGACCGCAACAAGGGCTGTCGCGACATTGCCGCCGTGGTCCTGGGTGCGATTTGTCACCTTTCCCTTACCGGCACTCAGCGGTCGGTCGACATAGATGATATCGTCGATCGCGAGAGCCCCGAAGCCCAGAACCTGAAGGTTATTTATCACCTGTCAACCGCCCGCGGCAGCGAGCGCCTCTTGCGGCGCCATACCGCTGTGAATGACAAGCTTGAAGGCGCGCGCCGCCATCGTCGTATCGCCGTGACCCCAAAGGTTTCGCCCCACCACGGCACCCTTCGCCCCTGCACGCAAGGCATCGGCGGTCTGGGTCAGAGCCCCGAGCAGATTTTCCGTTTTCGGGCCGCCCGCGATAACGACGGGAACCGGGCAGGTGGCGACGGTTTCCCGGAAAGAGTCGAAGTCCCCGGTGTACCCGACCTTGATCACGTCAACGCCGGTCTCGAACCCGATCCGTACGGCATAGGCGATTTCGTCGGGGGTGAAGACGATCTTGCCGCCGTTTGAATAGTCGCGGGGATAGACATGCGCAACGACCGGCATTTCAAAGCGAGCCGCGGCGTTGACGGTATCGGTGAGCCAGCGAATGTATTCGCCTTCGGTATTGCCGCGCACCGGAATGGCGACGGCAAGAGCATCTGCACCGTATCGTACCGCATCCTCAGGGGTCGCGATCAACTGACGAATTCGGTCGTCGGGCGTAAAGCAACCGGCTTGAATGACCAATGCGGCCTTGCCTGCATAGGCGGGCCACAAGTGGCGCGCAGCACCAGGCTGAATGCTGATATAGTCCGGCTCTCCGGCCATCACCCGCTTAAGAGCGCCCGGCAGATCCGCGAGACCACCCTCACGGACATTGCCATAGCCAACGAAGTGGTCGACGGCGCCACCGAACAAATGCCCTGACGGATGTGAAAACAGCCGTGACAGGCGAATTTTGGTTCCAAGGCCCATATCGATGCTGTCCCTTTACCAGTTTGATTTCGTGTTGAGAAACACTAACTCGAAAATAAACGAATGTTCAATATTTCGATTTCTTTCGTTTTCATTTAAGATGGCTAGAACGCGCGCTAGGTTCCCATCGACACTGCCTTTCCTCGCGCCTTTTGAGTTAAAGTGGTTGTCGCGTATTTTCGAATTTCGAAACCTCGGCACCCTCGCTTATATGAAAGGAATTCGAGGTCACACATGCTGGCGGAACAACGGCGACATCAGATCATGCTGGAACTTCAGCGGACCGGCCAGGCGCGCACCAGCCAGCTGGCGGAAAACTTCGGCGTCTCCGAGGTGACCATCCGATCCGACCTGGAAATTCTGGATGCCAAGAAGCAGCTCATCAAGACGCATGGTGGCGCGATCGCATTGCCGGCCAGCTCTCCCGCGGCAGCCTTCGAAGAACGGATGAACCGAAATTTCGACGCCAAACGACGCATCGCGCAGATGGCGGCACGCCAGATCATCGACAACCAATCCGTTGTGTTCGACAGCGGCTCGACGCTGCTACAGGTCGCCATGCAAATGCCCCCGGTCAATAACGTCGTGGTGGCCACAACCGCCATGAACATCGCGCAGCATCTGATGTATCGGCCGGGGCTGGATGTGCACATGATTGGCGGCCGGGTCTTTCCGAGCACCGTCAGCACGATCGTGTCGGATTCAGACAAGGCCGTGGGCGGTCTCGTCGCCCATCAGGCGTTCCTCAGCGCTCATGCCATCGATCACGCATTCGACGTCGTCGACGTCTCGGAAGACATAGCGCGCACCAAACGTAATCTGGTCCGCATGGCGAGACGCGTGATCCTCGTGGCGGATTCCAGCAAGTGGGATATTGGTGCCTCGTCCAAGGCATTTTCGCTTTCACGGGTCGATCTGATCATCACCGACACTGGCATGCCGCATGGGATTCGCAGTCGGCTGGACAAGCTGGGGGTCGAGGTGCGCTACGTGTAGGGCGGCGGCGGTTGCGCCGCTGTTTGTGCTTGTGTAACAAAAAATTTTGCGCATGCGACATTGTCAGGCTAGAAACGCAATTCGAAAGCCCTCACACTGACCGCCTTTGCGATATCGGCTGACGCAGACGAGCCTTGGCGCAGTGCAACCAGAATTGCCAATGGACAAGATGACGATCAAAACCATGGACGATTTCGCCCGGTCCTGCGGCGTTTCCCGTCCAACGCTTTCGCGGTATTTCGATAGCCCGAGCAGTGTAAAGCCGGGGACGCGCAAACGCATCGAGGACGCGCTGTCGGCATCGGACTACCGTCCCAATCTCTATGCGCGCAACCTTAATCGCAAGAGGACACGTAACGTCGGCATTCTCGTGCCCGTCATTACAGATCCATTCTATGCCGAAATGGTCAATCGTCTCGAGTTGCGCGTCCGTGATGAGGGTTACTGGCCAATCGTCATCTCGTCCCACGGCTTGCCGGATCTCGAAGCCGAGGCTGTCAACACACTCCTGTCCCTGAAGGCAGCCGGCGCGATCATCGCCCCGCTGGGTCTCACTTCCGAGCCGGGCATCTTCGAAAAACTCCGAGAGAGCATCCCCATTGTCTACTTCGATACGTTCATCGAAGGCGACACGCCCTTCATTGGCAATAACAACGCCCAAAGCGTTGCGACGATCGTCGACTATCTCTGCCGATCGGGCGAGCCGCCTGCATATTTCGACATTCCGCATGTCAATCACAATTCCGGGGAGCGGCTGGCAAGCTATATCGCCACGATGGAGTCGCTCGGTTTCGAACCGGTCGTGTTTGGCGCCACCGAGAGCTACGGCTGGGATTTCGAACGTATGGGATATGAGCAGACCGATGCAATGATCGCGGCTGGAACGCTGCCGGGCAGGACAATCCTCTGCGCGAACGATCGCCTCGCCTTCGGCGCGATGGCCGCCGCCCATTCTCGCGGCCTTCGCGTCGGCCGCAGGAGCGATAGCGATCTTCGCATCGCCGCCCATGACGACCATCCCCTCAGCCGCTATACCTGCCCGCCACTGACGACGATGGCGCAAGACTTCACCGCCATGGCACGCAGCAGTGTCGACACACTGCTTTCGATGCTGGACGAAGACAATGACACCACGCAGGTCGTTGCACGAAGGATCATCCTCGACGGTACATTGGTGATGCGTCAGTCGGCGTGATTGAGGAGGCTGCGCCATCCGGCAACCGCCTCTTCCACCGCCCGCCGCGCCGCCGGAATGTGCCGCCCCATGGAAACGAAACCATGGATCTGGTCCTGCCAACGCCGAGGGATTACAGGGACACCCGCCTCTGCAAGCCGGCGGGCATAGGCGTCGCCCTCGTCTGCGAGGATATCATGGCCGGCAATCGCGACGAAGGCCGGTGGCACACCCGCGATATTTCCGACGCGCAGGGGGGAAACGCGCCAATCAGCAATATCAGCCGCATCGCGGACGTAATGATCCCGGAACCAGCGCATCGTCGAGGTCGTCAACCCGTATCCTTCGGAAAACCTGACATAGCTGTCGGCCGTCTGTCCGGCATCGGTGTTGGGATAGAGCAGAAGCTGCGCAGAAATTTTCCGCGCGACGCCATCCCGCGAGAGAAGTGACAGGACAGCGGCCAGATTGCCGCCGGCGCTATCGCCCGCGACCGCGATCCGATCCGGATCGATACCGAACGCGCGTGCCTGCTCCACCACATAGGCAAGGGCCGATACGCAATCTTCCAAACCCGCCGGGAACTTGTGCTCGGGGGCCAGCCGATAGTCGGGGCAAAATACGATACAGGCGCCGATATTTGCAAACCACCGGCAGATCTCGTCGTGGGATTCAAGCGTGCCGACGACCCAGCCGCCGCCGTGAAGGTAGAGAAGTGCCGGCGCATCCGCGTCTGGAGCACCCACACCGCGATAGATCCTGAGCGGGATCGGGCCGCCTGCCCCGGCGATCGTTCTGTCCTCGATGGCAGCGACCGGCTCGCGATCACCCTGCAATGTCGGGCAACCCGCGTCATAGGCAGCGCGCGCCTCGTCTGCTGTGCCGCGCTCAAAGGGTGGCTGCTTTGCGGCGCGACCGAGCGCCAGGACATGCGCGGCGCCGGGATCCAATCGATCTTTCATCGCTTCACCTCAAGCAAGCAGGCTGCGGGCTTCATCTTCGCCGAGCAGCGGCGGTTGCGCAACTGTGCCCGCAATCGTAACCGCGCTCCTGATCTCGCTGGATGCCAGGGTCGCTTCCATGATCTCGAGCACGTGAAGCGCCAAATCGCCGGAAGCGCGCGGCGCCCTGCCCTCGCCAAGCGCGCGGACGAGATCGGCAACGCCCAGCATACGATAGTTGGCGCGGTCGGGAGCGCTATACGGCCAGTTCGGGGCGCCATACAGATCGCCTTCACTTTCGAAATTCTTCCATTCGGCGCCGCGCTCGGAAAGCGAGACCGTTCCGCCGAACGTATCGGGATCGGGCAAGCGCAACGAACCTTCTGTGCCGTGCAACTCGATCGGATGATTGGAGTGCCGGAAGACGTCCCACGACGCACCGAAATTCACCGTCGCGCCCGACTGAAACTCAAGAAGCGAGAGCACGTTGGTCGGCGTCCCCACCTTGAACGTCGTGTTCTTGAAGGGGCCATCAGCCGTGATCAGCCGTTCTTCCTGGCCTTTCGTCGCCATCGCCATGACGCTTTTCACCGGGCCGAGCAGATTGACGAGCATCGTCAGATAGTAGGGCCCCATGTCAAAGAGTGGGCCACCACCGGGTTGATAGTAGAATTGCGGATTGGGGTGCCAATGCTCCATGCCACGGCCAAACATGAAGGCAGTGCCGCTGACCGGGCGGCCGATCGCACCTGCATCCATCAGGCCTCGTGCACGCCGGCCAGCGGCGCCGAGGAATGTATCGGGAGCCGAACCTAACAGAAGACCGCGACCTCCGGCTTCCGCCACTAGCTTGCGGCCCTCGGTGGCCGACGTCGCGAGCGGCTTTTCAGTGAAGACGTGCTTGCCCGCGGAAAGCGCCGACATCGTCACGTCGAAATGGACGGCCGGGATGGTGAGGTTCAGGACAAGGTCGATTTCGGGGTCGGCCAAGAGCGCATCGACCTCCATGGCCCGGATGCCATATTCCTTCGCCCTCAGTGCCGAAATATCGGATGAGATGTCGGCACAGGCTCTCAATTCGACTCCGGCAAACAGGGCGGCGTTGCGCAGGTAGGTCATCGAGATATTGCCGCAGCCGATCACGCCGATGCCCAGCCTGGTTCCCAGATATACTTTCATGAATTGGCCTCCCCACCAATTTCACAGATGTTTCGCCCATCCTCGATGGGCTTGCTACCGCGACAATCGCTATAGAACATTTTATTTCTTGACGCGCGATAAATTTTTATAAAACATACGGAAATAGCAATCCGACCGTCACACGCGGCTCGCCAGGGGATGTCGCCACTTCACCATCATGCCAAAAGCGCGGTCATACCGGTCCAGCGGCATATAAACGAAGGTCTACCCAGGTCGAGGTCAAGGAATGGGCATGAGTATCAAAGACCTGAAAGTCGGCTGCCAGACATTCACCTGGGAAATGCTCGGGAGAAACTGGAATGGCGGCCCGGACGATCTGCTGGAAGCCATTGCAGAAGGCGGTTACGCGGGCATCGAGATTACCGACACGATGATCGGCCACTACGCAGATAGTCCCGATAATTTCGCCGCGAGCCTGAAGAAACATGGCCTGACGCTCGCGTCTTTCGCAATGGGCTCGAAAAGCGGCTTTACCGTCAGGCAAGAGATCGAGAGCGACCTCAGGACCACACAGCGCTGGATCGATTTCGCGGCCACCTTTTCCGGCGCACTCGTTTCGATCGGCTCGGCGACGGTTGTTTCCGAGGGGCCGCGGGCGGAAAAATTCGAAATCGCCGCGGAGTTCTACAATCGGGCTGGCGAATTGGGCAAGGCTTCGGGCGTGCATATCGCTGTGCATCCGAGCTCGCACCACAATACGCTGCTGTTCGACCGCGCCGATTATGACCGGATCTTCTCGCTCATCGACAAGAACCTCGTCGGCTGGGTGCCCGATACCGGCCATATCCTGCGCGGCCATGCGGATATTCTCGATACGCTCCGGACCTATCAGGACCGCATCCGCTATCTCCATCTCAAGGACGTGGATGCGAACGGCAAGTGGGCCATTCTTGGCAAGGGGATCTGCGATACGCCTGCCGTGATCGACATCGTTGCCGCTGCGCCGCGCTTCAATGGCTGGCTGGTCCTGGAAGAGGAATCAGACACGGCCGCTGCCGACCCTGCGACTGCCGTGAAGACGAACCGCGAAACGATGCGCCGGTACGGCGCCTGAGGAAGAGACATGATCCGTAAGGAAGACCGGCGGCTGCGTGTGGGCGTTCTCGGCTGCGGGCCGATCGCACAGTTCGCCCATCTCGAATCCTGCGTGAAGGCCGGGAATGCCGACCTCTATGCCATTTGTGACGCAGCACCCGACCTGCTTGCGCGCATGGGCGCGACATACGAACCTCGGAAGATGTATGCCGATTATGACGCGATGCTCGCCGATCCAGAGCTCGAAGCCGTCATCATCGCCACGTCGGACGCCTATCACGTGCCGATGTCGGTCAAGGCGCTCGATGCAGGAAAGCACGTGCTCTGCGAGAAGCCTACCGGTGTGACGATCGAGGAGGGCCAGGCGCTCGCCGACGCCGTTAAGCGCTCCGGCAAGGTGCTGCAGGTGGGTCATATGAAGCGTTTCGACCCTGCGTTGGAGGCTGCCCGGGATTTTGTCCGCGACGATATCGGCGAGATCTTCGCGCTGAAGGCCTGGTACTGCGACTCCACCCACCGCTACACCAATACCGATGCGGTTCAGCCGCTACCGATCACCAGCAAGTTCGCCAGAAAACCCGCAGGAAATCCCAAGGCTGACCTGCGCCAGTATTTCATGCTGGCGCATGGCTCGCATCTCGTCGATACCGCCCGTTTCCTGTGTGGCGAGATCGTCGCGGTGCGAGCCCGCCTTCTCGAGCGTGCCGGCGCCTATTGCTGGTTCGTGGAAACCGAGTTCGCCAATGGCGCGCTCGGTCATCTCGATCTGACGGTCGCGGTCCGCATGGACTGGCATGAGGGCTTCCAGCTCTATGGCGAAAACGGTTCGGTGATCGCTAAGACCTTCAATCCCTGGTACCTCAGGGCGAGCGAGGTCGAGATCTTCCACGAAAAGGACACGACCACGCGCAAGCCACTAGGCGCCGACGGGCACTTCTTCCGCCGGCAACTGGAAGGGCTTGCCGATACCGTGCTGAACGGCGCGCCGATGCGCGGCGCCGATATAGAGGACGGCATCGCCTCCATCCGCGCCATGGTCGCCATCGCCCGGTCGGTCGAAACGGGCGAACGTGTCGAACTCGCAACCGTCACAGGATCGGTCTGATGCAGCTTGGCATCTTTGCAAAGACCTTCCCCGGCACCGATCCTCGGCAGGTGCTCTCCGCCGTGCGTGACAGTGGATTTGCGACGACTCAGTTCAATTTCGCCTGCGTCGGTCTGCCATCGATGCCGGACGCAGTGGCGCCGGAAACGATTACCGCGATCCGGGCGGCATCTGAAGAGACCGGCGTTTCACTCGCGGCACTTTCAGGCACCTATAACATGGCCCATCCGGACAAATCCGTGCGGGAAAGGGGGCTCAAACAGCTTGGGGTGGTGATTGAAACGGCAGCGGCCCTGCAGATTCCGCTGGTGACGCTCTGCACCGGCAGCCGCCATGCCCAAGACCAATGGATGCATCATCCGGACAATGCGCTTCCGTCCGCCTGGGCCGATATGGCGGCCGAAATGGAAAAAGCGCTGGAATTCGCCGAGCGGCACGACATCGATCTCGGCATTGAGCCGGAACAGGCAAACATCGTCACCTCCGCTGTTGATGCGGTGCGGCTGATCGGAGAGATGGGGTCGAGGCGCCTGCGCATCGTGCTCGATCCGGCAAACCTCTTCGAGCAGGCGACACCGGCCGAAGTGTCCGACATCGTCGACAGGGCGATCGATATCTCGGCCGGGTACGTGACGATGGCCCATGCGAAAGATCGTTATGCCGATGGCCGCTTCACGACAGCAGGTCAAGGTATCGTCGATTTCCCTGCCTTCATCGACGGCCTGCGCGTGACCGGTTTCGACGGTACGCTCGTCACGCACGGTCTTGCGGCAGAAGAAGCACCCGCCGTCGCCAGATTTCTTTCGGATCTGATCCGATGAAGACCCACGTCGCCTTCAGACGAGACGATACCGACCTTTCAGTTTACGACTGCGGAACAGGCAAAGCCTTGCTCTTTCAACACGGGCTAGGAGGCAATGAGGCGCAGGTCGCACAGGTCATCCCCGAAGGGCTCGACTGGCGGCGGATCACGACTGAGTGCCGCGGGCATGGGAGCTCAACGCTCGGCACGCGACGCCCCTTCTCGATTGCGATGTTTGCAGCCGACGTCATCGCCGCGGCGGACGAAAAGGGAATAGACCGGTTCATCGCCGGCGGCATCTCCATGGGCGCAGCCATCGCGCTGCATCTGGCAAAAACCCATCCCGAGCGTGTCACGGGTCTCATTCTGGTCCGTCCAGCCTGGTCGTTTGCCCGCGCGCCTGACAACCTCGCACCGATCCGCGAAATCGCGGACTTGCTGAGATCCCATCCGCCTGCCGAAGGCCAGGCACTTTTTGCCGGGTCGGCGACGGCGGAACGTCTGCGCGTGGAAGCGCCGGACAATCTCGCCTCCCTGCTCGGCTATTTCAAGCGTCCTGATGCCTTTGCCTTTGCCGCCGTGCTTGATGACATCGCTTCAGATGGCACCGACGTTTCGCGAGAGGACGCGGCAAAGCTGGCTATTCCCGCGCTCGTCCTCGGCAACCGGCAGGATGCCATTCACCCCCTCGCCGTCGCACAAGTGATGGCTGATGCGCTACCCAATGCGCATTTCCTCGAAGTGCCCGCGAAGGCGGCGGATGCCGAAGCGCATTTCGCCGCGGTTCGAACGGTGATCCAGCAATTCCTCACCACAGAATTCAAACATCGGAGCGTCGCTCAGCCATGACATCGAAATCTCTCGCGAGCGGCGCCATCACCGCATTGCCCCGCCACAGGCTGCTCGGCGAGTTTTCGCTCTGGTCAGCGGATCTCGCCAATATGGAGCGCGACCTTCACCGCATCGAACCCTATGTCGATCTCCACCATATCGACGTTGCCGACGCACGCTTCACGCCCGGCTTCCTGTTCTTTCCCGATTTCGTCGCCCGCATCGCCAAGCTGACGGCAAAACCGATCCATGTGCATCTGATGGTCGAGGCCGAGATCGTCGAGGAGCAGACACGCCAGTTCATCGAGGCGGGCGCCGATCTCGTCAGTGTTCATGCGGAGAACGGTGAAGCAGGTTTGCGCGCGGTGGCGCTCGCAAAAGAGCTTGGGGCCGAAGCCGGCGTCGTTCTGCGACTGGAAACCCCGGTCGCCGAGGCAGAACCGTTCCTCGCAGAGGTCGCTTTCTTCACGCTGCTCGGGACCTCGATCGGCGTCAAGGGACAAAGCCTTTCGGACAAGGCTTGCGACCGGCTGCGCGAAGCGCGGTCGCTGATGAAGCGCGCCGGACGTGAAAAGGAGATTGTTCTCGCAGCGGACGGCGGCATCCGCGAACAGACCGTTCCACTGTTGCGGGCAGCAGGTGCCGAGACGGTCGTGCTCGGATCACTGGCGTTCGGTGACACGGATCTGCCGGGCCGTATCGCCTGGCTGCATGCGTTGGAGACCCGGCCCTGATGAGCAGGATTGCGCTTGCATTCGATCTGGGTGGAACGGAGTTGCGCGCCGCACTGGTCGGCGACGGCGGCAAATTGCTGGCCTTCGCATCCGTGCCGACGCGCGCCAGGGATGGACCGGATGCAGTCATCGCGCAGATCACGATGCTTGCGGAAAAAACCTGCTCGGAAGTTCCCGACGCCAGGCCACTCGGTATCGGCATCGGAGCGCCCGGCCCGCTTGATCCGGTCGCAGGCATTCTTACTGCACCGCCGACGCTGTCGGGCTGGCGTGAAGTCCCCCTCGCGAGCCTCCTTCAGGACCGCTTGAACCTGCCTGTCCGGCTGGAGAACGATGCAAACGCCGCCGCTCTCGGCGAATGGCGTTTCGGCGCCGGCCGCGGCGCCGCCTCGCTGGTGTTCGTCACCGTCTCCACCGGCATCGGCGGCGGGGTGATCTCCGATGGCCGGATCGTGCACGGGCGCCGCGGGCTCGCAGGCGAAATCGGCCATATGACCATCACAAGCGAGAGCGAACGATGCCTTTGCGGGGCGGTGGGCTGCTTCGAGGCGGTGGCGTCGGGGACTGCACTCGGCCGACGTGCGACGGCTCTGACAAAGCCGGGCGACGGTTCGGCGCTTCGAACACTGTCCCACGACGGTGAAGTGACGGGCCGACACGTTGTCGAGGCTGCGCGCGGCGGCGACGAAGCAGCCCTTGCGCTGATCGACAGGGAAGCCCGCTGGCTGGGCATCGGTTTTACCAATCTGCTCCATCTCTACTCGCCTGACATGATCGTCATGGGCGGTGGAATTTCCCACGGCTACGATCTCCTTCACAACCCGATCGAGGCCACCATTCAGGAGCGGGCGATGCCCGCTTATCGCGATGTGCCGGTCGTGCCCGCGCAACTCGGAAGGCATGCCGGCTTGATCGGCGCCGCAAGCCTGATCCTTCTCAATTGAGAGATTTGAACCGCACCGGTTCAGCGGAGGCTTCAGCTCATGAGAGAGCGGAG
Organism: Rhizobium sp. P1_E6; assembly: GCF_056405875.1. Lineage (NCBI taxonomy): Bacteria > Pseudomonadati > Pseudomonadota > Alphaproteobacteria > Hyphomicrobiales > Rhizobiaceae > Rhizobium > Rhizobium sp. P1_E6. The sequence goes on from NZ_JBFUBG010000019.1 coordinate 43,036, forward strand.
CCGATATGATCATGACGACGAACAAGTTTTCACCTGAAGTCCGTGACCGGGCTATCCGCACAGTTTGATGATTGCTTTCGTTTTTTGCCGACGCGACCACGTGCCGGTCCAAAGTTTGAGTTGACCGCTTTCGATGGCGAGGCGACATTCCCAACCTGCAGCGAGGCAGGAGGAAAAACGATGGACGACCCAGACCATTGGCACCATATGGCAAACGCACCGAAAGACGGTAGTCGGATCCTGGTCACGATCCGCCAGTCCGAACAGGGCCCGGCAGAAGTTGACCTCGCTTACTGGTCGAAAGGCGATCGGTTCGGGGGAGAAGGCTGGCGCGCGTCTGATTCCTCGCCCGGGCAGATCATCGAATATGCCGAACCGGAATTGAAGTGTTGGATGCCGATGCCCTCGGCCAACCTCAGTCGCAACTCGATGCCCGCCCCCTGGGAAGGCGAGGACGACCAAAACTTCGACGGCTCAGGCATTTAAACAAGCCTCGGTGTCAGGTCGCCTTTAAGGAAGGCGAAAGGGTGTCGAAGCCACACCGTCAAACATTTTGTTTGTTAGCGGTTCTCGGCTTGCTGCATCCGCTGAGGCGCTCTTGTCTTGATCAAGGATGCTCATATTCACTAGTGTGCCGGCCACCTAAGAAACGAGTTATTCATGGCATTCGTCTTCCGCCTGCGTGTGCTTGTTGCCCTCGGTTGCGCCCTTTTTCGACGGTCTGACACGCGCAATCCTTCGATTGCAGCAAGGCGCAGACCGTAATCGAAAAGGCGGTTTGCGCCGCTCCCGCCCTGATTGCTCAGGATACCGACTTGGCGGCATCCTATCGGCAGGCATTGATGTGATATCAGTTGAGTTCAGTTCATGTGAACAGAAAGCCATTCGACTGCCCGCAACAGGCGAGGGTTGCAACCAGCAATTCGGATTGTCGTCGTGAATTCGGGACCCTAGCAAGATTGTCACGCTGTGTTTAATCCATCCAGCCTAGGGCGACGCTTTGCATCCCGGCCTCGGCCGTCACACCTTTTGAGGGCCCGATGGGGTTCAAGAGTGGGCCGAGTCCCGAAAATTGCATAACGATCACGAAGACCAGTTTCCCGACCTAAACCGCTCCAAGGCGTAAACCGCGATTCGGTCGAAAAAAGTCGACCTTTTCTTCCAGCGCGAAATCCGAGAACAACTACGGCCGACAGGCTTGCTCCGACCGCTGCTGACCGCTAAATTGCTGGTGCGATCAACTCTCAAACACGAGGATTTTCATGCCGACTGGCAAGGTCAAGTTTTTCAACGCGGACAAGGGCTTTGGTTTCATCACACCGGAAGACGGCGGAACTGATGTCTTCGTCCACGTCTCCGCCCTGCAATACGGCGACGTCCTGAAGGAAGGCCAAAGCGTCTCCTACGATCTCGGTCAGGATCGGAAGACGGGCAAGTCAAAGGCGGAAAACGTCAGACCGCTCTGAGCGCGACAGACGCTCATCCACCTGTCCCACGAGCCTGCGAGAGGCATTTCGAGCAATCGGTCCCGCTCGACGACACGGACTGGAGATCCTCACTTTTTCACAAGTGACATCGCCGAGCGGGATTACGGTAACGCCAAATCACGTCCGGTCGGAATGCTTCTCACGACCAAGCAGGTCATGTCAGTGTCTGGTGGCAGCCCGTGGTGTTTTGGCAGGCTTAGGAGGCGGCGTTGTCGTCGGAACGCTCTGCGCGCCGCTTCCGGTTTTCGGTTTGGCTTTCGTCTTCGCCGGCGCAGCCAGGGCCGCCGGCTTCTTCCCTCGAGACTTTTTGACAGCCTGGCCATCCGCCTCGGCGCTCGCTGCGATCTCCTGGAACGCCTGCAGCCAGTGCTTCATATCCTCGCCCTGTGGCCGGCCTTCCCGTTCCCATATCTCATAGGCCCGCTGCCTGATCCGATCCTCTTTCGACCCCATCTTTTCCTCCATTCGAAACCGGTGTCTGAGCCAATCAGATGGCGCGCGAAGCTGCGGCGGCAAGAGCCGTGTCAGTCTTTGCCGCCATCATCGTTCAGGCTCCTCCCCTTCCGACTTTTTTCGCGAACACTTCGGGGCTGAACCGAAGGCGTTTCCCATCGATCCTGACCGCTTTCATCCGCTCTCAAGGCGTCGTTACCCGTGTTTCAGGCCGCCCTTTGAGAAGGCTAGCCACGTCCGGATCGCCGCCCATGCAGGCCAACGCATCGAAAAAGGAGTTGCGCGCAGGCTGTCTTCCTCAGCGTCATACTCTCGGCTGAATACGATCCCGGGGACATCCGGCCGTGTAAGGCTGGGGCGGCGTGTCGGCGGAACTGGAGGAGACCGATCTCGATCCTGTTCTTCGGCGAGTCGTGAATGAGTTCGCCGATGCGCATCCGGACCGGGAGATCGACGTCGACCTGCCATGGCCACTTCTCGTCATCTGCGACGGACAGAGTATCGCACAGCTCGCACCGGAGCGGCTAGCGATCGCGCACGGGCGCGCGGCTGGATGCCGGCGACTTCGAACTTTCCGTCCAGAATACAGGCCAACCGATCTCGGCGGCTGCAACGGAGCGACTGTTCGAGCCGTTCACCCCAGCCGCAGGAAACGGAAAGGAAGGCCTCCGGCTTCGGTCTGGACATTGCCAGCGAGATTGCCAAGCGCATGGTGGAGCACTGGCTGTGGTGTCAAATCCAAGCGCGATCACCTTCGCCCTCTCCCTTCACCGCATCGCTGAGCACATTTGAAAAAGTTTTCGTAACTCTCGGAACAAACAGCATTTTCCTTTGTTTTTCATTGGCACATGAGGAAACACAAATGACCAAGATTACGACAATTTCGTTCGCCCTGCTGCTGTCGGCCACTACAGCCTACGCCCAGAGCGAGACCCCTTCCACGTCACAGACGACCCCTGCCGTCAACACGGAACACAACCCCGGCGCACCGGTGGCCGGCAAGAACAGCTTCACGGAAGCACAGGCCAAGGAGCGTATCGAAGGTGCGGGCTATACAGACGTCACCGGATTGAAGCTCGACGACCAGGGCGTCTGGCGCGCGGCCGCCAAGAAGGATGGCAAGGATGCCGGCGTCTCCCTGGACTTCCAGGGCAATGTGACGATGGCCAAGTAAAAAATCCAAGGAGACGACCCATGCGAACAGTTACTGGACTCTATGACAGCTACGACGACGCCCGTGCGGCAGTGAAGGCTTTGGAAGACTCGGGGGTGCCTTCCGACGACATCAGTATCGTCACCAACAAGGCGAACGGTAAGACCGACGTCGAAGGCCAGGGCAGCTACGCTGCGGAAGGTGCTGGCGCCGGCGCCGGTGTCGGTGCGGTCGCGGGCGGCGCCGGCGGCCTTTTGACCGGCCTCGGCCTGCTCGCCATTCCTGGTGTCGGTCCAGTCGTTGCAGCTGGCTGGCTGGCAGCGACGGCCGCCGGCGCTGCCGCGGGCGCAGTCGCGGGCGGCGCAGTCGGCGGCATTGTCGGCGCGATGGTTAATGAAGGTGTTCCGGAAGAGGAGGCGAACTTCTACGCAGAAGGGATCCGTCGTGGCGGTTCGGTCGTGACTGCGAAGGTCGATGATGGAAGGGTTGCGGAAGCGAAGGCCATCCTCGACCGGTCGCGTCCAGTCGATTTCGCCTCTCGCCGATCCAACTATCAGGAACAGGGTTGGATGCGCTTCGACGAAGCTGCAGCGCCCTATACGCCGGAGCAGATCGAAGCGGAGCGCCAGCGCTACCGAGCAAACCGGCTGTAACTGACTACGCTTTCAAATGAAGCGGGCGACCTATCGAGGTGCCCGCTTCCCATGCACCTCTTCGATGCGTTTGATATATGACTTGCATGCGGCCTCGCCTCCGGCATGGTATCTGTCACGGATGATCATGGGCAGAATTTACTGGATCGCGACTTGCCAGGACCTGTTGATCGCCTGACGTTCGTTCGTACCCGGTGCCTCGGAGGCTCCATGGCACGACTGAATTGAGCATGACACTGTCATGCTGTGGGGTTGGCGCGGTGGCGGCAGAAGGCTAGGCTTGTCTTGCCTTGCGGTTGGCGTAGCGACGGTCGCGTTCGGCCTTTCGCGCCGCCTCATCTTCGATCACCCGCGCTACACGAGCGTTTTGGGCGCTCTCGCGAGCTTCGGTCACGGCCAACGCTTCGGCCTCCGCGGTTGCTCGCTGTTCTGCCGCCTCGGTCTCAACGCGCTTGCGCTCCTCGACCTTCAGGCGTTCGCGCTCCAGGCGTCGTTCCTCACGAGCCGAGACAATGGCAAGGCGTTCTGCCTGCCTTGCGATTTTACCTGGTTCGGCCGCAGTTTTTGCCGCACGGAAGGCATTGAGGAGAGCAGTCTTGGCGTCCGCGGATGCTGCACGGCGGTCAGAGAGCTCGCTGTTTCTAGCTTTCTTCAAATTTTTATCCTGATAATCGGTGTTGGCCAGTGATCAGCGCGTCTTGGCGCGTTTGGCAAGAAGGGCGGACGTTGCCGACGTCCGGTCGGCCAGTTCCTTGGCAAGACGTGCCTCTCGCAGCCTTAAGGTCTTGGCGTCCCGAGCCTGGGCGACGGATTCGAGCTCTTCCACCGCGTTATTCTTGGCAAAAAACTGCGTCTGGACGTTGCCGAAGGCGATCTCCGCCTGCTGGCGGGATTTGCTGTGTGCTTGTTTCATTGGGTTCCTGAGTAATTCGGCTGGCAAGCCGAAACGAAAAAGGCCAGGCGACACGCCTGGCCTTTAATTGGATAGGTGCTCCCGGCAGTGCCAGTACATCCGTGGTCAAAGGGAAGCAGATATCGATTAAGCGGACTGCAGATTGCAGGCCGACATCTTACCCGACTTCATGTCGCGCTCGAGGTCGAAGCCGATCTTCTGGCCCTCGACGAGTTCGCGGATTCCGGCGCGCTCAACGGCAGAGATGTGAACGAACGCATCGGCGCCGCCGTTATCAGGCTGAATGAAGCCGAAGCCCTTGGTGGAATTAAACCATTTAACTGTGCCAGTGGTCATTGATGAACCCTTTCATAGCATAGAGTGAGGAACCGCGAAGCGAAGGCTCCGCAGACTGCGACAACGACTGTTTTTGAAAGGAAGTTCGCTTAAAGCGCGGTGCCACTCACGCGGTAGACAAAGTTCGGCAAGCAAAAGATCGATGAACATCTCTATAGTGTGGTCGGCTCGATTGGTCAACGATTAGCTTCCTCACTGATGGATTTTCTCCTTAAGGTTGCGACCGACAAAAGATCCCTCACAAGAAATTCACCTGTGAAATTCCTCGACAGGTTCATCTATCCCTTGGCAGTGCGGCCCGTCCCGCCAGCAATCCGATTGCGTTTCGCTACGCCTCCGACGCTGCTCCCAAACTTGGCGCACCATAGCGACCAGGTAAGATCAGGGCGTGTGGATCGCTCCAGCCATCAGTCGCATGACCTGTCGGACGAAGACCTGACGACATGCTTGTGGCAGGATCAACTGCTCCTGAGGGTAAAGTTCAGCCCCTGACTGAATGTCGGATGCGTTCACTTCACGACTACCCATTGATTTATAGAATCGACAGTTTTGGGTTCACTGAGCACAGTCAGTTAAAAGCGGTTGGGGGCAACTGACCGCCTACCTTGTTCTCTCCACTTGTCGGCGTGGGCCGGATCGCCATATAAGGCGCGATGAGTCCAGATTCCAAGATTTTCGTTGGCTTGCGGCCGATCCGCAAAAAGTTAGTTTCAGACCGAAACCCAGATGCTCCAAAATGCCAATGGGACGGGTGCGACAAGGGTGGCCTTCATCGCGCTCCGGTGGGACGTGATGCGGAGGGACTGTATCTGCTGTTCTGTTCTGAGCATGTGAAGGAATATGGCAAAGGGTACAATTTCGCGACCAATCTGTCCGATCCTGTCATCGCCCGCTATCAGAGAGAAGCGGCAAGCGGCGCCCGCCCGACCTGGGGACAGAGGATCCACCAGCCTACTGAGATGCCACTCCCCTTCACAGTCCGTTCGGGTTCGGCAAAGGCGACGAATGCTCGCAAAAGCGCGGCAGAACGCCAGGCGGTAAAAGCGGATCTTCAACGACGTAAATTGAAGGTGCTGGAAGCCAAAGCTTTCGAAACACTTGGTCTTCCGCCAGAGGCAACACCCGCGGAGATCAGAAGCCGCTACAAGCAGAAGTTAAAGATGCATCATCCTGATGCTAACAGCGGAGATCGGAACTCGGAAGACGAGCTTCGGGCTGCAATCGACGCCCATAAGATTCTCAAGCTTAACGGCTTCTGCTGAAACAAGAGACAAGGCTGCCAAATCTCGAGCGCCCGGAGGAGGAAAGCCGGAGGAGGAAAGGTTGACCTGCATTCCAGGGACAGGCCTTTTTTGATCGCTGGCTACGCTCGGATCGACCTATTCGCATGGCGGAACGCTTGATCATTCTAGGCCCGCAGCGAGGCCCTAATGACGGCATTGGCGCCAGCGATCCTCTTCTCTCAGCCTTTGGCAAGCTCGATCGTCGACTGCAGCAATAATCTCGCGCCTGAAACGACATGCCCGGGCGCGGTATATTCGGCTTCATTGTGGCTGAGGCCGTCACGGCAAGGTACGAAGATCATCGCCGAAGGCGCGATCCGATTGACGAACAGAGCGTCGTGGAAAGCGCCCGACACCATCCTTTTCGTCGCCAGCCCGGTGCCTTCCGCGGCGCGCTCCAGTACCGTCAGCAACTTTTCGGGGAAGGTTGCCGGTGGCATGTCAAAGCTTTGCTTGAACAAAACCTCGCAACGCTGAGCCTCAGCACGCTCGCGAAAGCATTGCTCGATCGTCGCGTTAAGCCGGTCGATCGTCAATGGATCGGGATGACGGATATCAATAGTGCAGCGCGCCAGCGCCGGAATGGCGTTGATCGCGCCCGGCTCCACCTCGATGCGCCCGATGGTAAATCGGGTGCTTTCGTCCTGCGGCATGACAGTGGAATAGAGCGTGTCCAGCGCCGAGATCATGGCGCGCAGAGGATCTCGGCGGTAGGAAAGAGCCGTCGTGCCGGCATGGGCCGTCTGACCCGATACGTCCACCTGCAGCCATCGCGTTCCTTGAATACCAGTCACGATACCGATCGGGATATCGTCCTTCTCCAGCGAAGGGCCTTGCTCTATGTGCACCTCGAGATAGGCATGGACCGGCATGCCAAGATCGCGCATCGCAGCCTGTGGAAGAGCCTCGAGCGTTTCCCTCAATTCGTCGCCGAACACGGCACCGTCAGTCGCAACAAGGTCAGGCCATGCGGCAGGGATCGCGCCCGCCGAAAAGGCGGACGAACCCATGCAGCCGGGTGCGAAGCGGCATCCTTCCTCATTGGTCCAGGCGACGACTTCAATCGCCCTGTCCGTTTCGATACCAGCATCCTCGAGGCTTTCGAGAACCTCGAAGGCCGAGAGCGTTCCGAGCGCGCCGTCGAAACGACCGCCGGCTGGCTGGCTGTCGAGATGACTGCCGATCAAGAGCGGCGGCGCCCGGTCGTCCCTGCCGGAACGGCGGATGAAGAGATTGGCGACGGGATCCTGGAACACGGCAAACCCGCGTGTAGCGGCCAGCCCGGCCAGCAAGGATCGGGCTTCGCGATCCAGTTCGGTCAAGGCTTGACGGTTGACGCCACCCCGCGCGGTCGCGCCGATCTCGGCAAACTGGTCGAGGCGACCCAGCAGGCGCGCCCCGTTGATATCGATATCCGCAGTCATCGTACGGCCTTTCAGGAATAGGCTGCTTCGTGAAAGTCGATCTCAAGACGTTGCGCATGTCCGAATATCGCACTTAACCGCTTCCGTTCGGCAGAATCCATGGTTTCGCCCGCGTCGTCCAGAACAGCCTTCAGCCAGCGCGCCTGCGCTTCGAACTCTGGTTCTGCGTGAAGCTTGACCCATTCCTTGAGCAAGGGATCGCTGATTGCGGTCGAGTTCGCCGCCGTCGACCAGGTCCAGTACATCCATTCGGCGGCGAACATGGCAGCAATCGTGTCGAGAAAACCACCGTCACGGGCAATCGCCAGCATGCCGTCGCGGAAGGCCGCAACATCGGGCCGGCCTGTATCATGCCGTGAAGGGTCGATGCCGCGTGCCGCAAAGGTCTTTTCGAAATAGGCGATCTGCTGGTTTGCGAGCGCATCCAGAACGCCGATCAGCCACCGCTTCTGGCCGATGGTTTCGGCTTTGGCGGTGGCATAGGAGAAGATCGCAATCGCCGTGTCGACGAAAGCGCCCTCGAAGACGAGGTATCGCTCGAATGCTTCGTTCGAAAGGCGGTCGGCCTTGATATCCGCGACGAAACGATGGTTCACCATGGCTTCGAAAACGTCACGGTTCTCGTCGAGCATCTGTTGCGAAAGGGGGCCGCCCATGATCGCTACGCCTCCAGGCCGGGTTTTGCGGCTTCGACGAAGGCTGCCACGCGGGCCGGGTCCACGGGGTTCCACCAGACGCCGCCCTCCTTGAGCGACGAGGCGACGATGACGCCGTCAGTGCGCTTGAGGATGTCGACGATGTTATCCCTGGTTACGCCCGACCCGACGAGCAGCGGAAGGTGGGTGGCGGCACCGATTTCCTCGATCTCTCCCATCGTTGCGCTATTGCCCGTTCTCTGGCCGGTGGCGATCACCACGTCTGCATCGAAGAATGCGAGGTCGCGGGTCAGTTCGTCGATCGTGCGATCAGCGGTAATGGCGTGCGCGCCATGTTTCACATGGCTGTCGGCAAACACCTTGATATGCTCGGCGCGCAGAGCCGAGCGATAGCGCATGGCCTCAGCCGCCCGACCTTCCATGAAACCTTCATTGGCGACATAAGCGTTCGCCCATTGATTGACGCGGATGAAGCGCGCCCCGCCTGCCGCCGCAATCGCGAAGGCCGGGATCGGCGCATTGGCAAGCACGTTGATGCCCAGCGGCACGCCAGCGGCGCGCGCGATGCGGTCGGTCACGACCGACATGAAGGCCGCGGTCTCATGGCCGATATCCTCGGGCTTGGAAAAGGGAATATCGCCGTGATTTTCGACGATCAATCCGTGTATGCCGCCTTTGACGAGCGCGTCTGCGTCGCGCATGCACGTGTCGTAGATCGTCTCCATCGCTGCGCTACGATAGCGTGGAGCACCCGGGAAAGGCGGGCAATGGATCATCCCGATCAACGCCTTGTCAGTGCCGAATATTTCCCGTATGGCGCTTGTGGCCTTATCCGATATCTGCTGCATTTTTCTTTCCTCTCTGAAAGCCAGCCATGCGTGCCTATGTCATTGGTAACGTCGCCATCGACGAAACCATTTCCGTAATGTCCATGCCCGAAGCGGGCGCCTCGATCCTCGGTCGGGAGGAGACCCGCGACCTTGGCGGCAAGGGCGCCAATCAGGCTGTCGTGATGGGCCGCACGGGCCTTCCCACGACGCTCGTCACCGCTGTCGGCGAGGATTTTCGCGCCCAGACGATCCGTGACCAGCTTGCCGGCGAGGCGCTGGATGCCCGTCTGTTGGGCAGCCCGCATCGCACCAGCGATTTCTCCATCATCTTCACCACGCCGGACGGCGAAAACGCCATCGTCACCACGACGGAATCGGCCGAAGCCTTGACCCTGTCAGAGGCGCTCGCCCCGCTTGGCGACGCCGTCAGCGGCGACCTCGTCGTGCTGCAGGGCAATCTCAGCGAAGACATCACCCGCGGCATTCTTGCCGAAGCCAGACGCCGCGGCCTTAAGACCGCCTTCAACCCCTCGCCGCTCCGCCCTTACTTCGCCGAGCTCTGGCCGCTTGTCGACATCGCCTTTCTCAACAGAGGCGAGGCCGAAAGTCTGACCGGATCGTCCGGCGAGGCCGCGATCCGTCGTCTGGCCGAAGCCGGAGTGTCACAGACCGTCCTGACGCTCGGTGGCAGCGGCGCTATCCTTGCAAGCGGACATCAGGTGCTTGCAACCGTTCCGGCCCGTGCCGTCGAGGTCGTTGACACGACCGGCGCCGGCGACACCTTCATGGCCGTAGCACTTGCCTCGGCCGCGCTCCGCTCCACCATGCTCGACGCCAAGGCCATCCATCATGCGACCGCTGCGGCTGCCATCACCGTCGGCCGCCGTGGCACGCGTTCGGCCTTTCCGAGCAAGGCGGAACTCGCCGGCATCCTTGCCGGCGATTGACGCCTATTTCGCCTCCGTCAGCCAGCCGAGGATGTTCTTCCAGAGACGCCCGTAGCCTTCCCATTCGCAGAAGGCGGGCGAAAGCCAGTGTGGGCCGATATCGGACGTCCAGGCAGCCGTCTTGCCCTTGCCGAAGCGGCCGGTGACCAGCAGTGGATGACCGCCCTCCGTATCCGGCAAACGGGCGATGACCTCAACATCGTCGCGCTCACGCACCTCTACCTCATTGACGCCGAGAAGCAGTGGCCATTCGCCCGGGAGACCGGCTACGGTCTCGTGACCCGACTTGACGAGGACAGGCGTCGTCCCCTCCGGGATTTCGACCCGATCATCGTAAGGCAGGCAGGTGACCGGCAGAACATCCTCGACCGGGGTGCGGCGCCAGCGCGCCTTGCCATCAATGCCCTGGAAAGAAAAATAGCCGCCGACCATCAACAGGCCGCCGCCCTTTTCGACCCAGGCCTTGATCAGTTTCAGGCGGTTTGGAACGGTCTTCGAATGCAGCCAGACCGCCGGGGGAAGAAGCAGCGAATTGGCGCCGATATCTGACAGGATGATCGCGTCATAGGCATCGAGCCCTGCCATATCGAAGGGGAATTGTTCGACCGCTTCGTGCGCCGGCATGTAGGTGAGTTCGAACGCACTGCCTTTGAGCGCCTTGACCAACGGCTCGGCGCCCAGATGGAAGGTGACGCTGCCGAACTGATCGAAACCTTTGTAGTGCGTGGCCGAACTGACCCAGCTTTCGCCGACGAGAAGAACCTTCTTTGTCATGATGTTTCCATTTCTTTTTATGTTTGTACTCAGGCACTTGCCTGAAAGACCGATCGCGGGTTGGCGCGCATGAAGATGTCGAGCGTTGCGTGATCGAGACCGTGGCGCTTCAGGCGCGGCAGGAAGTGACGCAGGATATAGGCGTAGCCATTGCCCCCATAATGCTTGAGCATCATTTTCAGGAAGACGTCGTGGGACAGGAGAAGACGGTCGGTGTGTCCCATCTCGACGAGCTTGACGATCGCGCGCGCCGCCTCCTCATCGCTCGGGCATTGCACCTGCTGGTCCGCATAGAAGAAATCCATGCCGATCATGTCATATTCGAGAAATGCGCCGCGGGCGGCGAGTTCCGACTGATATGTGAGATCGTCATGTGACGGGTTCATGTGGCAGAGCACAGTATGCCTGAGATCGCCACCTTCCGAGGCGACGACATCCAGAACCCTGTGTCCGAGGCGGAACCAGCCGGGAAGATGGACCATCAGGGGCAGACCGGTGCGTACCTGGGCCTGTGCGGCACCGCGCAGCGATTTTTCCTCCTCGGCGGTGAAATCCGAGGACACGCCGATCTCGCCGATCAGGCCGATCCTGACATCCGTGCCGTCAGCGCCAACAGTTGCTTCCGAGACGATCTCGTCGGCGATCTGCCCGACCGACATGCCCGCAACCTTCTGGGGATGCGAAGAGCCGAGATAGAAGCCGGCTCCCATGACAATATTCAGTCCCGTCGCCTTGGAGATCCGTCGCAGGGCCAGCGGATCGCGACCGATGCCCTGGCATGTCGGCTCGACGACTGTCTGGCCGCCGAGACCGGCAAAATCCTTGAGCTCGGTGACAGCAAGCTTCTCATCGTCGAGCGTAATGTTGTGCTTGTTGACGAAGGGATCCTGCCTAAGTTCGCCGAGGATCTCCATGCAGACGAAACCCTCGGCGAGATATTGCCGCTCGGGCTCCTTCGGCGCGTGCCACCAGCAACGGCAGTCATTGAGGATATGCTCGTGCATCAGCGTGATGCCGATATCCGACACCGGAACCGGCCCCTGGACCGTCATTACATTGCCGGAGCGCACGTGACCCGGCGAAAGCTCGTTCGGCGGCATCAGCTCTTCCTCCTGCCTGCCAAGCGGAAGTTGGCGGTGAAGATGCGGGTATTCAGCCAGATGGCAACCAGGATGATTGCGCCGGTGACAATCTGGGTGAAGAAGGGCGAGATATGCATGAGGATCAGGCCGTTACCGATGACGGCAATGGTCATCGTGCCGAGGACGGTCCCGATCATGGTGCCGCGTCCGCCCATCAGCGAGGTGCCGCCGAGCACGACGGCCGCGATCACCTGCAGTTCGAAGCCGACAGCAGCATTCGAAGAACCGGAACCGAGACGGGCCGCGATCAACAGGCCCGCCAGCGCCGAAGCGACCCCTGATACCAGATAGACCGAGGCGACGATCCATTTGGCGGGCAAGCCGACCCGGCGTGCGGCCTCCATGTTGGATCCGACCGCCACGATCTGCCGACCGTATTTGGTAACGGCCATGATGACATATCCGACGATCGCGACCAGGATTGCGATCAGCGCCGGAACGGGAAAACCGGCAAGTTCCCCCCGTCCCAAGTAGAAGAAGCCTGGCTCGTTGTTGATCGGAATGGAATAGCCCTGCGTAAGGTAGAGCGCCACGCCGCGCAGGATGGAAAGCCCGGCAAGGGTAACGATGAAGGCGGGAATATTCTGATAGGCAATGAACCAGCCCTGCAGAAGGCCGATAATGCCGCCGAGGGCAAGCATGCTGAGGCAGACGACCGGCCAAGGAATGCCGGTGGCGAGCGTAATGGCCGCGACGGCGTTGATCAGCGCCAGCATCGAGCCGACAGACAGATCAATGCCGCCGGTCACGATGACGAGCGTCATGGCGATCGCGACGGCGAGGATCGGTGCAGCCTGACGCACGATGTTCAGGATGTTGCCCGTCGTCATGAAGGTGGTGGTCGTCAGCGAAAAGAAGACGAGGCATGCCAGAAAGAAGAAGGCGATCGACAGGACCTGGGCGTTTTCACTCAGGAAGTCGGCCATCGGCGAGCCTTTGGCGCGTTCGGTGTAGACGGTCAATGTCTTTCTCCCCCGACGATGAGCTTGACGAGATCCTCGAGATTGGTCTTGGCGATATCGCGCTCGGCGACCTTCGTGCCCTCGTACATGACGGCGATCCGGTCGCAGACCCGGAACAGGTCCTGAAGGCGATGGGTGATGAGGACGACAGACACGCCCTTTGCCTTGACCCGATTGATCAGAGAAAGCACGGCTTCGACTTCGGCGACAGCAAGGGCCGAGGTCGGCTCGTCCATGATCAGGACCTTGGGGTTGAACGACGCCGCTCGGGCGATCGCAATTGCCTGGCGTTGGCCACCCGACAGCTTCTCCACCTTGGCGGAGAGCCGCGGAATGCGGATCTCCAGCGCATCCAGCATCCTGCGCGCCTCACTCATCATTTTCTGACGATCGAGAAAGGGACCTTTGGTCAGCTCACGCCCAAGAAACAGGTTGCCGACGACATCGATGTGATCGCACAGGCTCAGATCCTGGAAGACCATTTCGATATGGCGGTCGCGGGCATCCGCAGGCCCGGAAAGGCGAACCTCTTCGCCGTTCAGTGAAATCGTTCCGTCATCCGGCAGATAGGTCCCGGAAATGATCTTGGTCAGCGTCGACTTGCCGGCGGCGTTGTCGCCGACGAGGCCGAGGCATTCGCCCGGAAAGAGGTCGAGGTCAACGCCACGCAGCGCCTGATGCGAACCGAAGGTCTTCTTGATGCCACGCAACGATACGGCTGGCGTTCGCGCAGACGAGCCGGAGGAATGCGGGGAGGCTTGCGCCTCCCCGGCTCCGGCATAAACAGGCCGGTTGTCACTCATCATTTGAAGACGGCCCGGTAAGGCTCGACATTTTCCTTCGTCACGATCGTGATCGGAACGGAGATGCTCTTTTCGACGCTCTGGCCGGCGCTCAGCTTGGCGAGAGCCTCGACCGCGGCCTTGCCCTCGCCGGCCGGATCCTGCTGGACCACGGCAACGACATAGCCATCGTCAAGACCGGAGATCGCCTGCGCAGTCAGATCCCAGCCGAAGACCTTGATGCTGTCCTGCTTGCCCTGGCTTTGAACGGCAGCGATCGCGCCAAGGAGAGCCGGCTCGCCCGTTGCGTAGATCGCCGTCATGTCAGGATTGCCGGTGATGAGGTTTTCAGCAGCGGCAAGCGCATTGTCCTGGATATTCTGGCCGTCGACAACCCCTGACGTCTCGATCCCGTCGCTCTTGATGGCGTCCTCGAAGCCCTTCTGGCGAACGTTCTGGATATAGGAGTTGAGCGCGCCGACGACGCCAACCTTAGCTTTGCCGTCCATGTTCTTCTTCACGTAGTCGAGGAAATAGGCGCCCATGTCGGCGCCGGCCTTGCCGTTGTCGACGCCGATCTGCGACTTCTGGGGGCCGTCCGGCAGGATCGCATCGATGGCAACGACGGGGATGCCGGCATCCGACGCCTGCTTGACGGCCGGCATGATGCCGTTGACGTCGATTGCAACGACGATCAGGCCATCGACCTTCTGCTGGATGTAGTTTTCGATGGCGCTGTTCTGGGCGGCAGCTTCGTTGTTGGCGTTGAAGATGACCAGCTTGTCGCCGGATGCATCAGCCGCCTTCTGGGCACCTTCATTGATCTGGTTGAAGAAAAGCGCCTGCTGATTGATCTGCACAAGCGCATAGGTTTTGCCGGCGGCCTGGGCAAGGGAGGCTCCTAGCGTGGCACCGGCAAGCGCGGTGAAGGCAAGCGCGGCTGTAAACGCGCGACGTCTGATCTGTTTCATGTTCTCATCCTCTGGTTTTGTTCTCGTTGCTTATTATGGGTCGACGGCGGCGCAACGGAGTTCCGCACGACGATTTCGACTGGCACGAGTTCTTCGGTGGCGAGCGATTTGCTCTCCTGCCAGTTTGTTTCGAGAAGAAGAGATAGGGCACGGCGGCCAATCGTGCGCACCGGCTGCCGGATCGCGGTCAAGGGGGGCGCAAAGAGGTGCAGCGGGCTGACGTCGTCAAAGCCGATGAGCGAGAGATCCTCGGGGATCGAAATCCCCCTCTCCCGCAGGACCTCGATCATGCCGATTGCGATTTCGTCGGAGCTGGCAAAGATGGCCGTTGCCGGCATGCCTTCGTCCAGAAACCGGCGCGCCATGTCGCGCCCGCAGCCAACAGTATATTCGCCGCTGTAGCGACTTATCGATATGTCGTCGCCAAAGCGCTCGCGTAACCCTTCACGCAATCCGTTGAAACGCCGCTGCGTGCTGATCATGGCATCGGGGCCGCCGACATAGAGCACGTCGCGATGGCCAAACTCAGCCAGATGGCGGCCCGCCAGATGCCCACCCTGAAAGTTGTCACAGAAGAGCTTGGGAACGGCTGCAAGCGGAACGTCTTCGTCGACGACAATGACCTTGCCGGTCCGGTTGATCAGCGCCGCCAGATCGCCGTTGTCAGGATGGTTGGTGACGAACACCAGTCCATCGACATGATTGTGCTCAAGGAGCCTGAGATAGGCAACCTCGCGACCGGTGCGATTGAGCGTCGCATAGAGCGAAACGGCAAGCCCGCGGTCATTCGCCTCCTCCTCCACGGCCGCCACCATGGTCGCGAAGAACGGATTGGCGATATCGGGAACGACGAGGCCAATCGTGTCGGAGCGACCGCGGCTCAGTCGCCGCGCGTGCGGATTCGGCTGATATTTGAGGGAGGCGATGGCATTCTCGATGCGCTGCCTGGTGAGGGCTGGAAGATCCAGCGAACCATTCAGCATGCGCGACACCGTCGTCACCGAGACACCGGCGGCTTTCGCAACATCCTTCAACCCTGGGGTTCGTTCCTGCGCCATCGAGCTTGTAAACCGCTTTAGTAAACCGCTTTACTTACACTCCACGACAAGAGAGGAGCTGTCAAGAGACCGTATGCGAAGGTTTCACATATGCGTTCTTGTCGAATGGATGTTCAATAAGCGATCCGATGAAACCTCAGACGTCTGCGTCCAGCCAAAGGGTCTTCGCAGGAACGCATCTCGCCGGAATTCTGAGATTGATCGGTCTTATGTCGGCGTGCCCAGCGGGGGAAGGAGGACGTAACCGTCTCGATATCGGCAGCTTTTGCAAGAGTGTTGGAACTTGACGTCTCACATACCTTTGCGCGAAAGCCAAATGCGCGTCGATCGGCCAGAAAACGGAAACAACGCGGACTTTGGAAAACCTCTCGGTGCCATCAGTCCTCTATCGGGAAGGCAAAGCCAGCTTTCACTCGATCCATCACAACCATCGTTTTGAAACCTTTGATATCGTGGTTCTCATAGAAGAATCGACGCGTAAAGGCTTCGTAGTCCTCCATGTCCTTCGCCGTAATCACCAGGATGAAATCGGCATCACCCGTCACGTAATAGCCGATCATCACTTCCTTGGTGGCGCGGATCGCCGCCTTGAATCGATCGACGATATCGGCCCGTTCACGCTCCAGCGAGACAAGAACGATCATGGTGACACCGCGCCCCGCAGCCTTGGGCGAGACGATCGATACGTCTGCCTCGATCACCCCTTCTTCACGCAACCGCTTCAGCCGTCGCTGACAGGCAGTCGGCGAGAGATTGACGATCTGCGCCAACTCTTCCGAGGTCAGGCGATTGTTTTTCTGAACGGCGGCGAGCAGCGCTCTGTCGGCTCTGTCGAGAGTAGTCATGCAGAAATCCTGCGGTCAATGTCCAGTTTGAGCATAATTCCTGCATGAAGGATGAAATCAATGCAGCCATCCGATCATGGCGCGCGGTTAGTCTCTCTGTAAACCCCACTTGGAGCTCCGCATGAAAGGCATCGCCAGCACTGCGCTGAAAAACCTGAACCGACCCGATCTGATCGAGGGCCGGGCCTTTCTGAACGGCACATGGGTCGTGCGCAGAGAGATCCTGAGCGTCATCGATCCGGCAACCGGTGAGCAGATCGCAGATGTCGCGGCCTGCTCGCTCGAAGATGCCGATGCAGCCGTCGAAGCCGCAAGAAATGCCTTTCTCGACTGGCGTGACAAGCTCCCCGTCGAACGCGGTCAGGTCCTGCGCGCGTGGGGCAGGCTGATGCGCGATAACGCCGAGGATCTCGCCGTCATCATGACGGCCGAACAGGGCAAGCCGCTGGCAGAGTCGCTCGGCGAGATTTCCTACGCCGCGAGTTTCCTTGAATGGTTTGCCGGCGAAGGCGAGCGCGCCTATGGCGAAACTCTTCCGAGCCACCTGCCTGGCAGCCGCCTTTCGGTACAGATGCTTCCGCTTGGCGTCACTGTCGCGATCACGCCGTGGAACTTTCCCTCCGCCATGATTACCCGCAAGGCGGGTGCTGCACTGGCGGCCGGCTGCACCATGATCGTCAAGCCTGCCCCGGAAACACCGCTTTCAGCACTTGCCTTGGCAAAGCTTGCGCAGGAGGCCGGGATGCCCGCAGGTGTCTTCCAGGTGCTCACAGGCGAAGCCGCGCCGCTTGCGCGCCGTCTGCTGGAGCACACGGACGTGCGGGCCTTTTCCTTCACCGGCTCGACAGAAGTAGGACGCATCCTGCTTACACAATCGGCGGCGACCGTGAAGAAGGCCTCGCTGGAACTTGGCGGCCATGCACCTTTCATCCTGTTCGACGACACCGAGCTCTCCAAAGCCGTAAAGGGCTGTGTCGGCGCAAAATTCGCCACGTCGGGCCAGGATTGCCTTGCCGCCAACAGGATTTACGTCCAGCGCGGCCACTACGATCGGTTCGTGGATGCCTTCGCCAAGGCGACCCAAGAGCTGAAGGTCGGCCATGGTCTTGAACCCGGCACCGATATCGGGCCGATGACGCGCCCTTCGGTCGCGGAAAAATGCCGCCAGCAGATTGCGCAGGCGCTTTCTGCCGGTGCACGTCTCGTCTGCGGCGGGCAGGACAGCCCGCTCGGCGGCAATTTCGTCACGCCGACCGTGCTTGCAGATGTCACCGACGACATGCTGATTGCGCGCGAAGAAACCTTCGGCCCGGTCGCTGCAATACTGCCGTTCGATAACGAGCAGGACGTGCTCGCCCGTGCCAATGCCACCGAGATGGGACTGGCAGCCTACGTCTACACCAACGATCTCGGCCGAGCGATGCGCCTCACCGATCGGCTTGAATACGGCATGATCGCCGTCAATACGCCGAAATTCACCGGGGCCCCGATACCCTTCGGTGGCTGGAAGCAATCCGGCCTTGGTCGCGAAGGCTCGCGCCACGGCCTCCTGGAATATCTCGAAGCAAAATATGTCTGCTTCGGCAACCTCGCTGCATGAAAGGATCCGTTGTTATGACCATCAATCCCAACCAGATCGCCGAGATGGACCGCAACTCGGTCCTGCATCCCTTCACGCAGCTCAAGGATTTCGCCAGCGGCAAGTTGGGTGATCCGACGATCGTTGAAACCGGAAAGGGCATCCGCATTCAGGATGCGAACGGCAAGCAGCTGATCGACGGTTTCGCCGGTCTCTACTGCGTCAATGTCGGCTATGGCCGCACCGAAGTCGCCGAGGCAATCTCGCGCCAAGCCTACCGCCTGGCCTATTACCATACCTATGCCGCCCACACGACGGATGAGCTCGCGATCCTCTCCGATCGTCTGGTGAAAATGGCGCCCGGCAAGATGAGCAAGGTTTTGTACGGCATGTCGGGTTCCGATGCCAACGAAACGCAAGCAAAGCTCGTCTGGTACTACAACAACCTGCGCGGCAAGCCGAACAAGAAGAAGATCATCTCCCGCGAACGGGGCTATCATGGTTGCAGCGTCGTCTCCGGCTCGATGACCGGCATGAGTTTTTACCACGACCACATGGACCTGCCGCGTGCCGGCATTCTCCACACCGGCGCACCGCATCACTATTGGGGCGCGGAAGCAGGTGAGACGGAAGTCGAATTTTCCAAGCGCCGCGCTGACGAGCTTGAAGCCCTGATCCTGCGCGAAGACCCGGACACGATCGGTGCCTTCATCGCCGAACCGGTGCTCGGCACCGGCGGCATCACCCCGCCGCCGCAGGGCTATTGGGACGAAGTGCAAAAGGTCCTCCGGAAATACGACATCCTGCTCATCGCCGACGAAGTCATCACCGGTTTCGGTCGTACCGGCTCGATGTTCGGATCGCAGCACTACGGTATCGAACCCGATCTGATCACCGTCGCCAAAGGCCTCACCTCGGCTTACTTCCCGCTATCGGGGGCCATCGTCGGCGAGAAGGTCTACAAGGTGATGGAAGAAGGGGCCGACCGCGTCGGCGCTTTCTCGCACGGCTACACCTATTGCGGCCATCCGATTGGCGCCGCAGCAGCAAACGCCGTTCTCGACATCGTCGAGAAGGAGGATCTGCCAGGGAATGCGCGCACGGTCGGCACCTATTTCCAGGCGCAGCTGAAGGCCAGGTTCGCTCAGCTTCCGATCGTCGGCGAAGTGCGCGGCGTCGGCTTGATGGGCGCCATCGAATTCGTTGCGGATCGGGAAAAGAAGGTGCGTTTTGCACCCGGCCTCACTGTCGGCGCACGGATCTCAAAGGCGGCGCGCAGTCGGGGCCTCATTGCCCGTGCCATGCCGCATGGCGATATCTTGGGTTTTGCACCGCCACTCGTCACGACAAAGGAAGAAGTCGACGAGATCGTTGCCATCGCCGAATCCTCTGTCCGCTCCGTCATGGACGAATTGGTCCAGGCTGGCGAGACGATCTGAGGCAAGCACAGCTGCCGGGCGAGATAAGCCTCGCCTGGCAACGCCCGTTTCTCAGTAAAAATCGCGACGATCGTGATTATTCCTGAAGCAATCACGGTTCACGATGCATAAGGCTTCATCTTTTGCGATGAAGCGTGCATAATGTCATGAAATAATCGTCCTTAAAACGAGACAATTTCATGCGACGTCAGGCCAATCCCCTCAACCTTGATCCGATCACGGCAACAAAGCCGGTGGCATGGCGGCCGAACCTCGCCAAGCAAAAGGGTGAGACGAAGCATGCCGCGCTCACCGAGCGCATTATCGCCGATATCGATGCCGGCGTCCTTAAGCCGATGGATCGCATGCCGACGCATCGCGATCTGGCGCGGGAACTCTGCCTTTCTGTGCAGACCGTCAGCCTCTCCTACAAGGAGGCTGAGCGGCTTGGCTATCTGAGCGGTGAGATTGGGCGCGGCACCTTCGTCAAGGCACGCGTGACGGACCGTGCCGGACGCATGATGCTGGATCATAGTGCCAACGAGGTGCTCGACCTTTCCATTATTCGCGGCGTCTATCTCGATGCGCATGAAACCGCGTCGCGCGAGATCCTTCGCGAGCTGGCCGACGGCGACAATGCAAGCTTCATGCGTCCCTGCCGCCCGATCGCCGGCCTTGATCGTCACCGGGAGACGGCGCGCATCTGGTTGCGCACGCTCGGCGTCACGGCCGGGGCAGACCGCATTCTCGTTACCAACGGTGCCGCCCATGGTATTTTTCTCGCTTTGACCTGCATTGTCCGCTCCGGCGATGTCGTCTTGTGTGAAAATCTCACCGATCACGGTATCATCGGGCTTTCCAATATCCTCGGCTTCAGCCTGAAGGGCTTACCCACGGACGATGAGGGCATTTTGCCCGATGCGCTGGAAACCGCCTGTGCGGCAGGCGGCGTCCGGGCACTGGTGCTCATTCCGACGCTCAATAATCCGACAAGCCATGTCGCAGGCGCCGCACGCAGACGCGAGATTGCTACAATTGCGGCGCGTTATAGTGTTTTCGTCATCGAAGATGAGGTCTATCGTCCGATGATCGAGGAGGACCTGCCTTCGATCACCGAGATGTTGCCCGATCTCGGTTTCTTCGTCACGAGCTTCACCAAGGCGGTGCTGACAGGGTTGCGCGTTGGCTATCTCGTCGTTCCGCCCGCCTATTCCATTCGCGCCGCCTCGATCCTGCGCGTATCAAGCTGGAGCGGCACCTATCTGACCGGCGAAATCGCCACGCGCTGGGTCGAGAACGGCACGGCGCAGCGCTTGCTAGAAATCCAGCGTGACGAGGCGCGCGCGCGCCAGACCATCGCAACGGAAATCCTCGGCGACCATATCGCCTCCAGTCACCCGCTGTCGCTCTGCGCCTGGCTCAAGGTCCCATCACACTGGACCGAGGACGGTCTGGTCCGCTCGCTGACCAACCAGAACGTCGCGGTCACGCCCTCCGAACCCTTCATTGCCGGACCGGGCCATGGTGGCGGCATTCGTATCTGTTTGGGCGGACGCCTGAACCATGCAAGCCTGGCCAAGGCGCTGACGACCGTGAGGCAAGCCTTCGAGCAACTGCCGCCGGTCTATGATATCGGCTCGATCGGCTAGAGGCTCGCACGACAATCATTGAATCATTACAATATAATAATTGACATGATTTTACTTCGCTCTCAACATGACAATCATGAAGAGCGAAATCCTGTCCAGATCGACTGAAGAAAAGGTGCTGCCAGTCATTCTGGCGGACATCGAGCAGGCTGCCGCTCGCATCGCCGGCGGGGTGGCGTGCACACCACTCGTTCGTTCCAGCAAGCTCTCCGAACGCACCGGTCAACCCGTCCATCTCAAGCTCGAAACATGCCAACCCATCGGCGCGTTCAAGCTGCGCGGCGCGATGAATGCGATCCTGTCGCTGGGTGATGCTGAGCGCAAGCGCGGCCTCGTCACCGCCTCGACAGGAAATCACGGTCGCGCCGTCGCGTATGCCGCACGCGAATTGGGCGTTCTGGCCACCATCTGCATGTCGTCGCTCGTTCCAGCCAATAAGGTCGAAGCAATCCGCACGCTCGGGGCCGAAGTCCGCATTGTCGGCGCATCGCAGGACGACGCACAAGACGAAGCCGAACGCCTGATCGAAAGGCGTGGCCTCACTCCGATCCCGCCTTTCGACGATGCGAACGTCGTTGCGGGTCAAGGCACGATCGGCCTCGAAATTGTTGAGTCCCTGCCCGAACTTACGACCGTGCTGGTGCCTCTTTCCGGCGGCGGCCTGGCGGGCGGCATTGCCGTTGCCGTCAAGGCTTTGAAGCCTGAGATCCGCGTCATCGGCATCTCGATGGAGCGCGGGGCAGCCATGCACGCGGCGCTTGCCGCCGGCAAGCCTGTCGCGATCCGCGAGGAGGAGACGCTGGCGGACTCGCTTGGTGGCGGCATCGGGCTTGCGAACCATGTGACCTTCACGCTCTGCCGCCATCTCCTCGACGACATCGTGCTTTTGACCGAAGACGAGATTGCTGAAGGCATCCGCCATGCCGCGCGCCAGGAGAACATAACCGTCGAGGGTGCCGGTGCGGTCGGCATTGCCGCCATCCTCGCAAACAAGGTCGAACTGTCAGGCCCCACTGCCATCATCATCTCAGGCGGCAACATAGACCCGGCGCTGCACCAGAAAATCGTCGCGAGGGCCGCCCCATGAGCCGCATCAGCATCCTGATGGAGAAAGACCTTCGCGCCATCGTCAAGCTCGACGTCTCCGCCGTCGATTGCGTCGAGCAGGCCTTTGCTGCGCTCGCCACCAAAGCCGTTGCCATGCCTCCGATCCTGCGCCTGGACATTCCGGACTTTCGTGGTGAAGTGGACGTCAAGACGGCCTACGTGCCGGGCTTTGACGGGTTCGCCATCAAGGTCAGCCCCGGATTCTTCGACAACCCCAAGATCGGTCTGCCGAGCCTCAACGGGCTGATGATCCTGCTGAGCGCCAAGACTGGATTGGTCGAAGCCCTTTTTCTCGACAACGGTTATCTCACGGATGTGCGCACGGCAGCCGCCGGTGCGGTCGCCGCGCGGCACCTGTCACGCCAAGACGCCTGCGTCGCGACGATCTTTGGTGCAGGCATGCAGGCGCGGCTGCAGCTCGCGGCTCTCCTGCTTGTGCGCCCGATCACAGCGGCGCGCATCTGGTCACGCGACCACGCAAAGGCGCAGAAGCTTGCCACTGACGTCGCTCGCGACCACGGGATCGAGGTCGCCGCCATTGGCGATCCGCGCGAAGCCGTCCGTGGTGCAGATACTATCGTCACGACGACGCCCGCAGAACAGCCGATCCTGATGGCTGAATGGCTCGAACCTGGTCAGCATCTGACCGCCATGGGATCGGATGCAGAGCACAAGAACGAAATCGATCCGGCCGCCTTTGCTCGGGCGACTTACGTCGCGGATCGGCTCTCGCAGACCCGCATCCTCGGCGAGTTGCACCATGCCATCAAGACCGGCGCAGTCACGCCGGACCGGCAGTTTGCCGAACTCGGAGCTGTCATCGCCGGCAAGGCAGTCGGCCGCTCGAGCGCAGATGAAATAACCTTCGCAGACCTCACAGGCACCGGCGTGCAGGATACTGCCATCGCCAATCTGGCCCTTGCCCGGGCGAAAGACGCGGGAAGCGGCCAGACGATCGAAAACGACATCAAAATGGGAGATGCAGCGTGAGCGTGACGCTGAACTTTACGCGCGAGGAATATGCCGCGCGCCTTTCCAAAACCCGTCATGCGATGGAAACGGCGGGGATCGACCTCCTGATCGTCACCGATCCATCTAACATGCACTGGCTCACCGGTTATGATGGCTGGTCCTTTTATGTGCATCAGTGCGTTCTGGTGCCGCCGAGCGGCGAACCAATCTGGTACGGCCGCAAGCAGGACGCCAATGGCGCAAAGCGCACCGCCTACCTGCACCATGACAATATCGTCGGCTATCCGGATCACTACGTCCAGTCGACCGAACGCCACCCGATGGATCTCCTGGCGCAGATCATCGATGAGCGCAAATGGGCCAGCCTCACGGTTGGTGTTGAGATGGACAATTACTACTTCTCGGCAGCCGCCTTCGCATCCCTGCAGAAGCATCTGCCCAATGCCCGCTTCAAGGATGCGGCAAGCCTCGTCAACTGGCAGCGCGCGGTCAAGAGCACGACAGAGCTCGACTATATGCGCAAGGCAGGCAAGATCGTCGAGCTGATGCACAAGCGCATTGTCGACGTCATCGAACCCGGCATGCGCAAATGCGATCTCGTTGCAGAGATCTATGATGCCGGCATTCGTGGCACGTCGGAATTCGGCGGCGATTATCCGGCAATCGTGCCGCTTCTGCCGTCGGGTGCTGACGCCTCCGCCCCGCATCTGACCTGGGATGACAAGCCGATGCGCTTGGGCGAAGGAACATTCTTCGAGATCGCCGGCGCCTACAAGCGCTACCATTGCCCGCTGTCGCGTACCGTATTCCTGGGCAAGCCGACGCAGGCCTTTCTCGACGCGGAAAAGGCGACGCTCGAAGGCATGGAAGCCGGTCTTTCCGCAGCAAGGCCGGGCAATAGCTGCGAAGACATCGCCAATGCCTTCTTCGCCGTGTTGAAGAAATACGGGATCATCAAGGACAACCGCACCGGCTATCCGATCGGTCTGTCCTATCCGCCGGACTGGGGCGAACGCACCATGAGCCTTCGCCCCGGCGACCGCACGGAGTTGAAGCCTGGTATGACCTTCCATTTCATGACCGGTCTCTGGCTCGAAGATATGGGGCTGGAAATCACCGAGAGCATCGCGATCACCGAAACCGGCGTCGAATGCCTGTCGAACGTGCCACGCCAGCTGTTCGTGAAGGGCTGATGCGATGCTGACCAGCACGCCCCGCCCCTCGCCGATCACCCCTTCCGTCGATTTCGACGCGAAGGGCGTGCAGCACGGGCATCTACGCCTGCCCTATAGCCGTGATGACAGCGCCTGGGGCTCGGTGATGATCCCGGTCTGCGTCATTTCCAACGGGGAAGGCCCGACCGCTCTTCTCACCGGTGCCAATCATGGCGACGAGTATGAAGGTCCGGCGGCCCTCTTCGAACTGGCGCAAACGCTGGATCCGGCGCAGGTGAGCGGGCGTATTATCATCGTCCCGGCGCTCAATTATCCCGCGTTTCGCGCCGGCACACGCACGTCGCCGATTGATCGCGGAAACCTGAATCGCAGCTTTCCGGGTCGCCCGGATGGTACGGTCACGGAAAAGATCGCGGATTATGTCACCCGCCATCTGATACCACTCGCCGACATCGTGCTCGACTTCCATTCGGGCGGCAAGACACTGGATTTTCTGCCCTATGCCGCAGCACACGAACTGCCCGACAAGGCCCAGGAAGCGCGCTGTTTTGATGCCGTTGCGGCTTTCGCTGCACCCTACTCGATGAAGATGCTGGAGATCGATGCGGTCGGCATGCTCGATACGACGGTCGAAGAGATGGGCAAGGTTTTCGTCACTACCGAGCTCGGCGGTGCGGGCACTGCCAGCGCAAGATCCATCGGCATTGCCCGACAGGGCAGCCTCAA
Source organism: Rhizobium sp. P1_E6 (assembly GCF_056405875.1). Classification (NCBI taxonomy): domain Bacteria; kingdom Pseudomonadati; phylum Pseudomonadota; class Alphaproteobacteria; order Hyphomicrobiales; family Rhizobiaceae; genus Rhizobium; species Rhizobium sp. P1_E6. The sequence goes on from NZ_JBFUBG010000019.1 coordinate 68,331, forward strand.
CCTCCTGCGTCACGCCGGAATTCTGAAGGGGGTACCAGACGCTCGGCCGAGCAGTTGGCTGGATATGCCATCGAGCGATTGCTTCAGCTTCGCCCAGGATGAGGGATTGATCGCATTTGCACTTGATCTCGGCGATCCCGTCAGGACCGGCGAGATCATCGCCTGCGTCTATCCCATCGGAAAAACCGGCATCAAGCCGATCGAGTACCGCGCCTCCATGGACGGCGTGCTCGCGGCGCGCCACGTACCCGGCCTGATCAAGGCCGGAGACTGCCTTTCCGTCATCGCCACGATCACGGAGAAAACCAACCACAAAACCCCGTGAGATCCGAAAACGGACCACGAAAACCCAACCAGAGGAGTATTCGCATGCATATCATGAAAATCGCCGGGCTCTCTGCCCTCGCTCTTGGCATTGGAATCACATCTGCCAGCGCGCTCACCGTCGAAGAGGTCAAAAAGGAGGGATATATCCGCGCCGCGACGGCCAACGAAGTGCCCTATTCCTACATGCAACCCGACGGCACCTCCGCCGGCATCGGTCCTGATGTTGCGAACGCCGTGCTGAAGTCGATGGGAATCGAAGAAACCAACTGGACCGTCACGCCATTTGGCACACTCATCCCGGGTCTTAAGGCAAAACGCTTCGATTTTGCCGCCGCCGAGCAGAACATCTCGCCGGAACGGTGCAAGCAGGTGGCCTTCACCGAGCCAAACTCGTCCTATGGCGAAGGGCTTCTGGTCAAGAAGGGCAATCCTAAGGGGCTAAAAACCTACGCAGACATCGCCAAGGATCCTTCGCTCACCGTGGCTGTCGTTTCGGGCGCCAACAATGTGGACTTCCTGCGCGCCGTTGGCGTCAAGGATGAGCAGATCGTCTTCATCCCAGCCAATGCCGACGCTATCCCGACCGTTCAAAGTCGAACTGACGCGTATGCGGCGACCGAGCTGACTGTCGCCGCACTCGCCAAGGACCAGGCCCAGGTCGAGCAGGTAGCACCGTTTGAAGATCCGATCGTCAAAGGTGCACCGGTGCGCAACTACGGCGGCTTCGCCTTCCGCCCTGAAGACAAGGAGCTTCGAGACGCCTTCAATGCAGCCCTTGTCGAATTTCGCAAGACGGACGAGTACAAGAAGATCCTTCTCAAGTACGGCGTCTCAGAACAGAGTATCGCCGCGGCTGCAGGAAAGAACGTCGCCGACCTCTGCGCCGGCAAGTAATGGCAGAAGGCGCTCGATCCCAATCGAGCGCCATTCGTAAAAATCGGGAGATTTCCGGATGGGCTGGACAGCCTACCTGCCGATGCTCTGGCAAGGTGCGATCGTCACGATGACAATTACATTGGCGTCGATCGCCATCGGCGCGGTGCTCGCTTTTGTGTTCGGCATACTGCGTGTTGAGGGCGGACCGATCCTATCGGCTATCGCGCTGTGTTATACGGAGGTCTTCCGCGGCACCTCGCTCTTTGTCCAGCTTTTCTGGTTCTACTATGCGTTGCCGCTTGTCGGCTTGAGTTTCGATCCGATCACGACGGGCATTCTGGTGCTCGCCGCGCATGCCGGCGGCTACGGCGCGGAAATCGTGCGCGGCGCGCTCTCGTCTGTCTCAGCGCAGCAGCTGGAAGCCGCCCGCGCGCTGAATTTCAACCGTTTCCAGACGCTGTTTCGCATTTCCTTGCCGCAGGCGGTCGTCGAGATGATGCCGGCATTCGGCAATCTCGCGATCGAAACGCTAAAGCTTTCCTCGCTGGTTTCGCTGATCTCGATCGCCGATCTCACCTTCGCAGCCCAGTCGATCCGCAACATGACGCTCGATAGCGCCAGCATCTATTCGATCACGCTCGTCTGCTACTTCGCCATGTCGCTCCTCTTGATGGTTGCGATCCGTGTGATCGAGCATTTCGTGCGACGCGGCGACGTCTTCCCCCGCGGCAGCCACTCGTGAGGACTTTACCGTTATGATGTACGGTTACGAATGGGACACGACGACCTGGGTTACCTACACGACCTCGATCCTTCCCATCATCCTGATTGGTCTGACGGTCACATTGAAGGCGGCAGCCGCCAGCTTTGCGATTGCCCTGGTGCTTGGCCTGGTGTTTGCCTTGCTGCGCCGCAGCCGCATCAAGGTTATCTCCTGGACGACCGCCTTCATCGTCGAGTTCCTGCGCGATACGCCGCTTCTGGTGCAGTTGTTCTTCCTTTACTACGTACTGCCCGATTTCGGCATCGTGCTGCCCGCCTTCCTCACCGGTGCGCTGGCACTCGGTCTGCAATATGCGGCCTATACGTCGGAGGTCTATCGCGGCGGCATTGAAGCCGTGCATCGTGGCCAGTGGGAAGCAGCAACCGCGCTCAATCTGACGCGTATGCAGACCTATCGCGACATCATCCTTCCCCAGGCCATTCCGCGCATCGTGCCGGCCATGGGCAATTATCTCGTGGCTATGATCAAGGAAACGCCGGTCCTCTCCGTGGTCACCGTTCTCGAGATGATGGGGCTTGCCAACATGATCGGCGAACGCACTTTCGAATATCTCGTGCCGCTGACGCTTGTCGGCCTGATCTTCCTTCTGCTGACGCTGATCTGCTCGGCAGGCCTCCACCGCTTGCAGAAAGCGCTTCCAAAAGCAGGAATACCCTTGCGATGACCAATAACATCGATCCGCCCATCATTGAGTTTTCCGACGTCACCAAGCGCTTCGGCATTCTGACGGTGCTCGACAACTTCAATTTCAGCGTTGCGAAGGGTGAGAAAGTCACGCTCATCGGACCGTCAGGCTCCGGCAAGTCGACGGTCCTGCGTATTCTGATGACACTCGAACCCTTCCAGGAAGGCAAGCTGACGCTTGCTGGTACGCCCTACCACGAGCCGGGAGGCAAAGGGCCTTTCCAAGCGTCGGAAAAACACCTGCGTCAGATCCGCAATCACGTCGGCATGGTCTTCCAGAGCTTCAATCTCTTTCCTCACATGACGGTGCTTCGCAACGTTGTCGAAGCACCGGTGCGGGTGCTGGGAATGGCGCGGGCGGAAGCGGAGGCGCGGGCGATTGAACTGCTGCAGATGGTGGGGCTGGCGGATAAGAAGGACCAGTACCCGGCGCAGCTTTCCGGCGGGCAGCAGCAGCGTGTGGCAATTGCCCGTGCGCTTGCGATGCGTCCACGGGTTCTGCTTTTCGATGAACCGACTTCGGCACTTGATCCGCAACTGGTGGGCGAAGTGCTTTCCGTCATCCGCGGACTGGCGCATGAACATGATCTGACCATGCTGCTCGTCACTCATGAAATGCGCTTTGCCCGAGAAGTGTCCGATCGCGTCTGCTTTTTCGATAAGGGTCGCATCTGCGAGCAGGGTGCACCGGAAAAGATATTCGGCGCGCCGCAAGAGGAGCGGACGCGTGAATTTCTGTCATCCGTTCTAGGTTGATCAGGAAATTCAGCGGCAGCAGAGTCGTCGGCGGCAGCCTAAAAAATGGTCGAGGAGTCGAATGCTGCGTCCCATACGCTCACGACCGAAGTTACGGCACTGTCCGATCGCCTCGCGCAGTTCCGGCTCGGCGTCTCTTCACCCTCCGGTGGTCACAAAGCAATAGTAGAACGCCATGGCGAGCGACGGTCGCGCGCAGCACAGATTTCGCTTATTCAAGGAGGAGCAACAGCTTCCCCTGCGCGTGCCACGAAACAGAAGCTGACGGCAACGTTCAGCAGCGGTTCGTCTTGTGCTATCGCCACGGATCAGAAAGCGGCATTTGCGAGTGGATGGAGTCAGGTCCTCGGTTTGACAAGAATCAGCGCCAGAGGCGGGTGGTATTCGAGTGAAGCATGAGTGGCGTAGTCTGCACTCGACGACGTACGGATCCGCGATCGACATGCCATGATGAGTCGGATGATGGCGGCCGGCCGGAGTGAGAGTTATGACATACGAGGATTACAATGCGTTTTGCGGCATGCTGCCGGCGACGAGCTACGTCGTCCAATGGGGCGGGTCGCATGTCTGGAAAGTCGGCGGCAAGGTTTTCGCGATTGGCGGTTGGCACGACGACGAACCAAGTTTCACCTTCAAAGTCAGCGAAATTGCTTATGAGATGCTGAAGGAACAACCTGGTTTGCGGCCCGCCCCGTATCTCGCATCGCGCGGCATGAAGTGGATCCAGCACTTCGCAAAACCCGGCCTCTCGGACGCCAGCTTGCGCGACTACATCTGCGAGTCGCATCTCATCGTCTCGCGGGGCCTGCCGAAGAAAAGGCAGCTCGAGCTGGGCCTGATGACGTCATAGACGCTGGCGGGTCCAATTTGAGAAGTGGACGCTCAACCGTTGGAATGTCGGCGTCGAAAAGGACCACGAGCAGCATCGGTAAGCCCGCTCCCTTCCGCGAGAAGGCTCCGTGGATGACCTGTCGGCCCAATGACAGGGTGCCAGATAGGAATTTGGCGAGACGTGGGCGCAAACGCTTTGGGATCTCGACGACATTTAATCTCACTCACCGCAGCTGGAACGGCGCTTGTATTCGGATGGGCTGCATCCCACGAGGAGTTGAAATTGTGAAGACAGATGGAAAGCCGAGCTGAAGCCCAGGAGCCCGGCCACTTCCTTGATAGATTTATCCGTATTGGCGAAAATATCCTGCGCCCGCCGTATTCTTAGGGATACGAGGTGCTGTTTGGCCGAGACGCCCGTCCTCTCGCGGAAGACGCGCCGAAAATACGAATAGCTGACACCAAGTTCCTGGGCGACATCCTCGACCGATACTCGCTGCGTGCAGCGCTCCATCAGGATGACGCGTGCCCGTTCCACGAGACGATCCGCCGGCGCGGCCGATGCCAGCTCTCGTTGTTGGGAGAGCAAAGCCAGAAGCTGCAAGCCGAGGGTTGAAAGAAGCGGTTGATTGGCAAGCCCCTCCTCCACCGCGAGGCTGTGGATCTTTTCGAAAACGGCCGCGAAATCCGGGCTCGACGGCAGCACGGAATGCGCGGGGTCAATCAATCCAGCGGTTCGGGCGAAATCGAAAGCCGTGCTGCGACATTCGATCCAGTTTTCAGTCCAGCCCAGCTCGGGATCGGGCGCGAAGCGATGCCAGACGCCAGGAAACAGAAGGACAATGGACCCGGCCTCGACCGGCTGGCGCCTGCCGCGGCGTCCGAATTCGAACAGGCCGCGTCCTTCCGCGATAAAGATGACCTGATAGGCCTGCAGGATACGGCCCCTCTTCCAGTCGAAATGATGATCGTCTGGATGGCGAATGGGAGGATATATGGAATGAGGCAGGATTTTCGTATGCCCGCTGGAGATTGCCGTGCATCCCCAGGCAGAACACAGCCGATTATCGGGTAAATAGAGGAAATAATTCTGTGTCATGTAACTTTTCCGAGGATCATTTTTTGTATGCTTCAGATCATTTTTGAAGAAATGAGCGTGATGTCAACTGGCATCGGCGATGCTACGGTTTATCAAGAGGACGGAACCGACAGCGCAAGTTGCCGCTGAAGGCAGATGATCGAACCGCAACTCCAATTGCGGCTCTGGAGGAGAAATGTCAGTGTTTTCGTTGCTGAGCGCAGCCGGGCTATGCCTGCTGCCATGCCCAGTTCATTGCCCGGCGTCGGACCGCGCATGACGGACCGCAAGCTGAAGGTTGGCCTGTTCGGGATAGGCCTTGCAACATATTGGCCCCAATTCGAGGGGCTGGAAGAAAGACTTTCAGCCTATGTCGGGCAGATGGCCGGGAAGCTTGCCCGCCCGGATATCGACGTCGTCAACCTTGGCCTGATCGATACGCCCGAAAAGGCATTGGAGGCTGGCCATCGCTTCCGCGAAGCCGATGTCGATATCATCTTCCTGCATGTGACGACCTACGCGCTTTCATCCACGGTCCTGCCCGTTGTGCGCCGGGCACGCGTTCCGGTCATCATCCTCAATCTGCAGCCGGAAGCCGCGATCGACTATCGCCGCGTCAACGCACTCGGCGACCGCACGAGGATGACCGGTGAATGGCTCGCCCATTGCGGCGCCTGCCCCGTCCCGGAACTCGCCAATGTCTTTCGCCGGTCCGGTGTCGCTTTCCACCAGGTCACGGGCATGCTGCATGGCGACGCGCATGTTGAGCGCGAAATCGCCGACTGGATCGATGCAGCCCGTGTCGCCCATGTGATGGCACATAACCGGCTTGGCGTCATGGGGCACTACTATAACGGCATGCTCGACATCTATTCCGATCTGACGGCGCAAACCGCAGCCTTCGGCACGCATATCGAAATCGTCGAGATCGACGAACTGGCGCGCCTGCGGCGCGAATTGGCCGACGAAGAGATCACGGCCTCGCTTGCGACGATGAAGGCCGAATTCGACATCGATGCGGATTGCGATCCGGCCGAATTGCGCCGAGCGGCCGCTACCGCGGTGGCCCTGCGCAAGTTCGTCGATAACAAGAAGCTCGGCTCGCTCGCCTATTATTACGAATCCACGCCCGGCCATGAATACGAGGACGTGATCACCTCGGTCATCGTCGGCTCCTCCCTGCTAACGGCGCAAGGCGTGCCGGTGGCCGGCGAATACGAGGTCAAGAACGCCCAGGCGATGAAGATCATGGACACATTCGGAGTCGGCGGATCCTTCACCGAATATTACGCCATGGATTTTGTCGAGGATGTCGTGCTCATGGGACATGACGGGCCGGGCCATATCAAGGTCGCAGAGGGCAAGACGAAGATCCGGCCGCTGAAGGTCTATCACGGCAAGGTTGGATCCGGCGTCAGTGTCGAAATGTCCGTTCGGCATGGCCCGGTGACGCTTCTCTCGGTCATCGAGCGTGAGGGCCGGATCGTGCTGATCTGCGCCGAGGGCCAGTCCGTTGCAGGACCGATCCTGGAGATCGGCAATACGAACAGCCGTTACAAGTTCGAGATCGGTGCCCGCCGTTTCGTCGAGGATTGGAACGCTGAGGGTCCGGCCCATCACTGCGCTGTCGGCACCGGACATATCGCAACGAAAATCAAAAAATTTGGCAAGCTTCTGGATATCGAGGTGGTCCAGATCTGCTGAACAGTCTCGTGCATAGGCTGGGTGTCGCCCCGGTCAACAACAGATCAACAGGTGAGGAGGACCTGACATGCCAACATGGAATTCGAAAGACCCAGTCCGCGGACGCGGCTTCAAAGGACTGCTGATCGCAGCCGTCCTTGCTCTGGCAGGCCAGACGGCACATGCCGCCGAAATTCATCTCGACGCTCCCGCACCGACGCCGCCGGCCGAGGTGGCAAAGTTCGAGCCGATTGAACCGGGCAGCGCCAAGGATCTGACGATCGGCTTCACGCAACTCATCCTCGGCGTTCCCTTCACCGATGCGCTGCAGCGCGGTATGGAAAAGGCGGCGGAGACTGCCGGCTTCAAGCTCGTGACCTGCGATTCCAAGATGGATGCAGCAACGGCACTGTCCTGCGTCCGTCAATTCAAGACGCAGAACGTCAACGGGCTCGTCACCTTCCAAGCGGACGCGGCAGCGGCAGCCAACATCTGTGCCGAGGGACCGCAGGTTCCGGTCATCGCGATCGATATCGAACAGAAGCCCTGCCAGACCGCCTTCGTCGGCGCTGCCAATTCCTATGCCGGCGAGATCGTCGGCCATGAACTCGGCATGTATTTCGCAAAGAATTTCAATTGCGAATACGATGCTTTCGTCTCGCTGGAATCGACCGCCGTCGGTGTCGTCAACGACCAGCGCATGGGCGGCATCCGCAAGGCCTTCGAAGCCGTCTGCGGACCGGTTCAAAACCTGCGCATCATCGACACCGGTGCCGGCGGCCAGGCCGACGCTGCACAGCGCCAGTTTACCGATACCCTGACTGCCTTGCCCGGTGCCGGCAAGATCATCACCGTCGGCATCAACGAAGACGTCATCACCGCAGCTCTTGCCGCGGCGCGCACGCAGGGACGGAATCAGGACCTCTACCTCGGCGTTCAGAATTTTGATCCGGACAATTGCCAGATCTGGACCGCTCCGCATTTCATCGCGACAGCCGCCTATTTTCCCGAGCGTTATGCGAACCTGATCGTGCCCAATCTTGTCAAGGCCATCAAAGGCGGGAAGATCAACAGCCAGATCCTGGTTCCGCACGAACTGATCACGCCTGAAAATATCGCCAGGGTCTATCCGGAGTATGCCTGCAAATGACCACCGACTTCCTTGCCGTGCGCGGCATCCGGAAATCGTTCGGCCCGGTCGAGGTCCTGCATGGCGTGGACCTCGATCTTGCGGGCGGGACGATCACCGCCCTGCTCGGGGAAAACGGTGCCGGTAAGTCTACCTTCGTGCGCATTTTGGCCGGTGACCACCGGCCGGACGATGGCACAATAGCCGTGGACGGCAAGGCAGCATCCTTCCATGGCGTGAGCGATGCAAGGGATGCCGGCATAAGACTGATCGCCCAGGAGATTGCCGATGCCCCGACCCTGACGGTTGCGGAAAATATCCTGCTTGGCGCGTGGCCGACCAGGGGCGGCCTTCTTGATCGCCGCGCGATGCGGGCGATGGCACGCGAAGCGCTCGATCTTCTCGGTGCCGACTTGCCTTTGACGGCGAAAGTGGCAAACCTCAGGCTCGGCGAGCGGCAGATCATCGAGATCGCCCGCGCAACGATCGGCACCTCGAAATGCATCATCTTCGACGAGGCGACGGCTGCCCTATCGGACGCTGAGGCGCGTAAGCTCTTTCAGCTGATCCGGCGTCTGGCCGAACGCGGAACCGCTATTCTCTATATCACCCACCGGCTCGACGAGGTCTTTGCCCTGGCCGATCGTGTCTGCGTGCTGCGCGACGGCCGCGTTTCGCTCGATCGTCCAACCAGCGAGGTCAGCCAGGAACAGGTGATTGAAGCGATGGTCGGGCGGGCAGTCGCCCATACGCGCCACTCGCTTGCCGCCCCCTCCTCCGTCGCACAGCCGGTGCTTGAGGCCGATCGCCTCGCCTCCGATGCCTTTTCGAATATCTCCTTCTCGCTGCGCCCCGGCGAGATCCTCGGCATGTATGGCAAAGTCGGCTCCGGCGTTCAGGAGCTCGCCGCATCGCTGGTCGGTGCACGGGCGTTCGATCAAGGCACGCTGATCGTCGACGGCAAGTCGGTGCGCTTTCGTCACCCCGCCGAGGCGATCGCGGCGTCCATCGGCCATTTGCCGGCCGATCGGGCAAGCGAGGGGCTTCTGCGCACCATGACGCTCGCCGAAAACCTGTCCGCACCGAGTTGGTCGCGGCTGGCGCGTTACGGCATGCTGAGCGGCGATCGGCTACGCGCAGCCTATTCCAGATGGCACCGGGAGCTGCGTGTAAAGGCGGACGCGTCCGGCAGCCAGACGATTACCGAATTGTCCGGCGGCAATCAGCAGAAGGTGTTGCTCGGCCGCTGGCTTGAGGCGGGTTCGAAAATCCTTGTCTTGACGGAGCCGACGCGCGGGGTCGATGTCGGCGCCCGCCAGGAGATCTATCGTGTGCTGGCGGAACTTACGGTCAAGGGCCATGCCATCATCATCGCGACCTCCGACTATGAAGACATCAATGCGGTCGCCAGCCGCGCGCTGGTGCTCGTGCGCGGACAGTTGATCGCGGAAATTCCGCATGAGCGTATTTCGACCGAAGCCCTGACAGAGGCCGCAGGAGGCGGTGTCCATGCATGACAAGCTTCAAACCGAGGCCATGACAACCATGGCGGACACTGACGCGAATGGTGACAAGGCCAGCTTCTTTCGCAAGACACCGGAATCGGCGGCCCTTCTCGCCTTCCTGCTCGCGGAAATCGTCTTCTTTTCGTTGAGCTCGCCCTATTTCCTGACTTGGGGCAACTGGGTCAACGTGATCACCGCACTGTCCATAACTGGCGTGCTCGCTGCCGGCGGAACGATGCTGCTGATTGCCGGCCAGTTCGATCTGTCGGTCGGCAGCGGTGTTGCCTTCGTGGCGCTTGTCATGGCCCTGACCGTCAACAGTATCGGCATCGTGCCGGCAAGCGCCCTCGCGCTGGTCGTCGGCATGGGCATCGGCGTGATCAACGGCTTTCTGGTCACAAAAATCGGCGTTAATGCGCTGATCACCACGCTCGGGACGCTGGCAATCTTCCGAGGACTGACCCAGTCGATCGGCGGGGGCAAGAATCTGCTGATCGCCAATTTCGATTGGGCAATCTGGCGCCCCTTCTTCAATATCCCGCTGTCGGCGCTGGTCTTCATTCTCGTGGCGATCGTCATCGGCATCGTCCTCAAGCGCACCGTGTTCGGCCGGTCCATCTATGCGATCGGCGCCAATGAAAATGCGGCGCGGCTGGTTGGCATCAAGACGAAGCGCGTGGTCTTCTCAAGTTTCCTGTTATCGGGCGCCTTTATCGGGCTCGGCGGACTGATGAGTGCCTCGCAGCTCGGCTCAACATCCGGCACGACCGGCCTCGGTCTGGAACTCGCGGTCGTCACCGCCGTCATTCTCGGTGGAACATCGTTGAAGGGCGGCACCGGAACGATGTTCGGCACGGTGATCGGCCTGCTGATCGTCGGTGTCTTGAACAATGGCCTGACGCTGATGAACATCAATTCTTCCTGGCAGCAAGCTGCTACCGGCATTCTGCTCATTCTTGCAGTATCCTTTGACCAGTTACGGCAGCGACTCGTCGGAAGGCGCTGAGGAACCATGACGAAACAGGCAACGTTCAGGCTGCTCGACAATGTCGATGTGGCAACGCGTGACGGCGTGATCCTGAAGACCGATATCTGGCTTCCCGCGTCGGACGGCGCCTGCCCGGTGCTTCTGCAACGCACTCCCTATCGCAAGGAAACGCCCTTCGGCTCGCAATATATTTCCGCCCTGGAATTCCAGACGGCGCTACGCCGGGGTTATGCGATCGCGGTCCAGGATACGCGCGGCCGCTATCAGTCGGACGGCGATTTCGTTCCCTTCAAATTCGAAGGACGTGACAGTGCCGACACGATCGAATGGCTGCGACGCCAGTCCTTCTGCAACGGAAAGGTCGCAATGTTCGGGGCGTCGTATGTCGGCGCAACGCAGGTGCTGGCGCTCCAAGAGGATCCCGTGGGGCTGGCGGCGATTGCGCCGCAACTGACGACCGCACGCCACGGCGAAACATGGATGTATCGCGGCGGTGCCCTCGAACTTGCATTTCTGCTGCTGTGGGTGATCGAGTCGCTTGGGGCCGATCATATCCAGCATCGAATGGCGGCGATGCCAGCCGATATGCGCGACCGTGTGCAGGCGCTGCTCGAACTTTTGCAGCGAGATCCTGCTGCGGCATTCGCGAGGCTGCCAATCCTCGATGAAGCGATCACAGAGCTTGCACCCTACGTTCGCGACTGGTTCGATCCGCAGGCGGTCGACAGCAGGCCCGGAACTGACCGGCTCGACTGGACCCGAACAAACCACACCGCGATGCTCGTCGTCGCCGGGTGGAACGACCTCTTCCTGGAAGGTTCTATCGAGCTTTTTGAACAGGCGAAATCGCGCTGGGCGGGCAACAGCCAGATGCCGGACCGGCTCATCATCGGCCCTTGGTCTCATGGCAATCCGAGCGACTGGCAGGGCGAGGAGTGGCTCGGCTATGCCGCATCAAGCGTCGACCTTGTGGAAGAGAACCTGGATTTTTTCGACAGCGTTCTCCAGGGCCGTCAGCCGAGATCGCCGATGGTCCGATATTTCCGTTCGGGTTCCAACAGCTGGCACGCTGCTCCCGACTGGCCGCTTCCTGATACGATCGCCGTACCGCATTTTCTCGATTGCAGCCGAGGCGCGCTGGGTACGGCACCGGGTGCGAAAGCGACCAGCAGCTACATGTCCGATCCGTCGACCCCGGTGCCGAGCATTGGCGGTGCGACATTTCTGCCCGGCCTGCTTCTTGGCCGCAATTCAGGACCGCGCGATCAGACGGGGATTGAGACACGAGAAGACGTCCTGGTCTTTACCGGTCATCCACTTCGCGACGATCTGGAGGTGACGGGGCTGGTGACGGCGAGCCTCTGGGTCACGACTTCGGCCATGACCTGTGACTGGACGGCCAAGCTGTGCGAGGTCGATTCGGATGGAAAAAGCGTCGGCATTGTCGATGGGATCCTGCGATGGAACCGAAGCGAAGCGAGCGACGAACCTCAGGAGATCTCCATCCGCCTCGGACATATGAGCCGCTTGCTGAAGAAGGGGCATCGGCTACGGCTGCAGATCGCCTCCTCGAACTTCCCGCGTTTCGATCGCAATCCGCAGTCTGGCATCGCTTCCACTCTTGCGAGGCAATCGGATTTCGCGACGGCCGAGCAGCGCATCTTTTCCGGGACCTCCTATCCAAGCCGGCTCGTCCTGCCGGTCGTGACCGCAGCCTATCCGATAGCGGCATCACTGGCCGGGTTGGGCGACGCAGGCGGCGGTCGATCGGCTATTCGAAGAGAATGAGGCTTGCCGGAGTTGGCGGCATCGGTTTGACCATGACGCCGGCAAGGCCAGCCAGTCTTGCCATTTCGGTCAGCTCACTTTGCGTATAGGCTTGGCCCGCCGGCGTGCCGACAAGCATCTCCCAAGAGAACGCCGCGGGAAAAGGCGGCGACACGCCGTCTTCGTTCGGCACGAAATCGACCGCAACGATCCGACCATCCTCTGCCAGGCTCGAGATGATCTTTCGTAACAGTTGGGCACATGTCGGCAAATCGAAGTGGTGCAAAAAATTCGGAAGTAGGACGAGATCATAACCCGCGCCCCATTCCACATCGAAGGCGCTGCCGGCGATCGTCCGGTACCGGTCAGCCACACCGGCTTTTTTCGCATTCTGCCGCGACAGCTCCAACACCGCAGCCCAGTCGACGGCGACGATCTCCGCCGATGGAAAGGCCTTCGCAATTTCGATCCCGAAAACGCCTGGACCTGCAGCGATGTCCAAAACCTTTTTGGGAGGGCTCGGCCAGCCGGAGATTTCGCCAGCCAGTATTTTGGCGCTGAGCCCGGTAAACGAGCCCATGCCGCGCGCAAACTTCACCCAAACGGAGTTATCTGGGGACATGTTCGCAAGCCCGGCCGAACCACCGTTTCGCACGGCGGCGGCCGGATCGCGCAGAAAATTATCCAGTATTTCGGGTGCAGCGACGAACTCGACGGCAGAGCCCATATAGGCCGGCGAATTGCGATCGAGGAACATTCTGGTCGAGGGCGTCATTCGGTACTGTCCGCTCTCCTTCGTCAGGAAACCATGTACCACGAGGTAGTCGCACAGGATACGCACCCCACGCTCCGAGGCGCTTGTTGCCGATGCCAGCAATGCTGCCGTTTTGCCCTCGCCGATATGAGTAAAGAGATCGAGCTCGATGGCCGCCCTGATCGCTGCAGTCTTTCGGCATGCAAATAGTGCGTCGACTACGAGTTCGGGCGACACTACGCCGGCATGGGCGTCTTCGACGATTGTTTCCATGGGATCCCCCAGAGCCTCGACGATCTTGCCTGGCAGCGCCAGCCGCAGAAATTATGCGTATATCCGCACATTCTACAATACATACCACGCTAACCCTATCGGGTGATCGCGCCAGCTGTCCTGCCGGCCCGCCAACGTTAGAGCACCCACAGGGCGACGCCGACGTCCGACTGCTGAGGATGATATTCAAAGGACGAAAAGGCCTTCGGCGGCCGGTAGCTTCGCGGCGCGGCAACCGCCATATCGAAATCGTTGAAATCGCAGCAAAGCCTGCTATGTTCTCTTTTTGTTTCGGCATAATAATATAAATGCCTTTCCGATCGCTGAAGCCGCCATGAACGACATGAGTTCATCACCCGTCCGAAAAATCGTGCATGTCGACATGGACGCGTTTTATGCGTCGGTTGAGCAACGCGATAACCCGGAATTGCGTGGCAAACCGATTGCCGTCGGTGGATCGGCCGCCCGCGGCGTGGTGGCGGCGGCGAGCTACGAAGCGCGCAAATTCGGTGTTCACTCGGCGATGCCCTCGGTAACCGCCAAGCGCAAATGCCCGGATCTGATTTTCGTGCCGCCGCGTTTTGACATCTACAAGGCAGTGTCCCAACAGATCCGTGAGATTTTTGCGGAATACACGCCGTTGATCGAGCCGCTATCCCTCGACGAGGCCTACCTCGACGTCACCGAAAATCTCAAGGGCATGGAGATCGCCAGCGAGATTGCACTGGAGATCCGTGCAAAGATCAAGCAGGTCACCGGCCTCAACGCGTCGGCCGGGATTTCCTACAACAAGTTCCTGGCCAAGATGGCGAGCGACCTTAACAAGCCTAATGGTCAGGCCGTCATCACGCCCAAGAACGGGCCAGCATTTGTCGAGGCCCTCCGGATCAATAAATTCCATGGCGTGGGGCCAGCCACCGCCGAGCGTATGCGGAAATACGGGATCGAGACCGGCGCCGATCTTAAATCGAAATCGCTTGCTTTCCTGCAGGAGCATTTCGGGAAGTCAGGACCATATTTTTATGGCATTGCCCGCGGCATCGACGAGCGACAGGTCAAGCCCGATCGGATCAGAAAATCCGTCGGTGCCGAGGACACCTTTATCGAAGACATCATCGATCTCGATCTTGCCAACGCAGAACTGAGGCCGCTTGCCGAAAAGGTCTGGCGCTACTGCGAGGCGCAGGGCATCGGCGGCAAGACGGTGACCGTGAAAATCAAATATTCGGACTTCACCCAGGCAACGCGCAGTCGAACGGAGGCAGTCCCGTTCGCCAACGTGGCTGAAATCCTCGACGCATCATCAGCACTTCTTGCGACCGTCTATCCGTTCAAGCGCCCTGTGCGCCTGCTCGGCGTGACGCTTTCTTCGCTGACAGGCGCAGGAGCCGGCAATACGCACCAGCAGGCCCAGCTTGATCTCGAATTGTAACGGACGAATATCCGCCAGCTTATTTGGATCCGAACCCGGATACGCATCGCGCCGATTGCAGCCATGTCATTTAGGGTGCACCGCAGGATCGGTACGCCGCGGGCGAAGGCCAATGGCAACCATGCTGTAATGCCCTAGCACGATGAACGAACCTAGGATCGACCCCAGGTGGATGAAGAAGCCAACCGCGTCCTCGTTGAAATCCCAGAATTGCATGGTTGGAAGGTTGAGCAACCGCGGCCATATCCCGAGTTCGAAAGAACTGTGCACGCCATGCACGGCAATGCCGACGGACGCAAGCCTGAGCGCCAGAGTGCGTGTGGCATTCTTCCCTGAGATGCCCAGGATGGCGCGCGCCACGTTCATGACGATCGACCAGTGCAGTCCCAGGTGAAGGGCTACGACGACCAGCGACCAGTAAGCCGCGAGAATATGGATTTCGCGGGCGGTCGCGCCGCCGACGGCAACCTGCCTGAACAGCGATTGGGAAACGAGCACACTGGTGCTCATGAGAGCGACCATGGAAACCAGGAGCGTCAGATTGAGAACCACCGTGATCCATGGCCGTGACGCGCGCCTCGTCTTCGGTAGCCTGCCCCACCAATGGCGGTTGAAGACGTTGTGAAGGAAAAGCAGAGCAAACATGACTGTTCCGACAAGTTCGTGCGTGCGGTTGTCGAGCCACCAGTAGGCCATCGCCACCACGAAGAACCCGACTGCCACAAAATCCAGAACGAGCCGGGTCTGGAACACCGGACTCATTCGAACACCTTGCCGTCGAAGGCACCGAGCGCGTCGAAGGTATAGAGGAAACTGCTGTCGGATCGCGACGAATGGCAGGACTGACAGCGGGCGGTGTTCTCGTCCATGTTCACCGACTTGTCGGCCCAGAACCACTGGAACTGCCAGTCGTCCGTCTGACGGTCTTCGTCGTAGTCCTTCCCCCAGTCTTTGCCCTTCTGCATGACAAAGTAGCGGTAGACCTTGCCGTCACGGTAGTCGACAAGCACGAAATGGGTACCATCGGGAATGGGCTGCCCCTTCCTGGCCGCCTCGAGCGCATCAGGGGTAGTCATGATGTGTTCGGTCACGTCACCGCGACGAACCGTGGTGTAGTGGACGAGAGCCCCGAGATCAGGCGGGAACTGGACGCGGTTCTCCTCGGCGCGGACCGGATATCCGGTGAGCGTCACCAATATCGCCGCGGCCAAGGCAATGCTCTTTCTTAGGATCTTCATTCTGCAAGTCTTCCCTGACGATGCGAAGAGGTCAGGGTACGCGATGGTGCGCCGCAGCATGAGCCGATCAAACTTGATTGGCCCTATTAGGCAGGCTTATCAATCGCGGAAAGTTGATAAGCCTTGACGATCTAACCCCTGGCCCGCTGTCTGAGCGCTTCGACGAAGACCGAGAAGGCGGGCGAGGCATGTCTCCGG